>CAZGYO010000212.1:0-4995 GCA_964530455.1 uncultured Victivallales bacterium | reverse complement strand
GAGCAGGTTCCCGAATCACTTGTGCTTCAGATAATCAGGATTTCTGACCTGCTGACGCGGATGGGCGATGCAAAGGTATTTGGCAAAACGCTCACACAACCGCAATTCAATGTTCTTATGATACTTAAACGACACGGGCAGGACGGACTTTCCCAGAAGGAAATAGCCGGGTATCTTGTCTGGACCAAGGGCAATGTCTCAATACATATCTCCAACCTAACCAGTATGGGGCACATCCGCAGAAAAGCCTCAAAAACAGATGCGCGGGCAAATGTTATCACCTTGACCGCCAAAGGCCGCCGGATACTTGAGGAACTTGAGCCTAAATACATGAAACAGATACAAAAACTAACTGAAACGCTACCCCACTCACAGGCACGGACAACGATAAATCTTCTTAGCAAGTTGAGCATGAAATGCGAGGAATTTTTGGGTGACAAAAAATGAATATCAGTAGATTTGTCTGGGCTTATGTTAAATCAATGCGTCTTTATTATGCGTTTATCACCGGCATTGCCGGGTGGATAGGCGTGTCCTTCTATTGCTTCTGTATGCCGGATAATTTCAATTATCCGCGCAGTGTCCTGATCCTTGTAATGCTGTTTCTGAGCTGGGGAGTCAACCAGATCATAAATGACTACCTCGGGCTCCCGGAAGACAGAATCAATGCCCCTAACCGACCAATGGTTACAGGGGAACTTAATCCGCGCCTGGCCCTTGTCACATCAATGATACTTCTGCTCGCGGTTACAACGGTCTCATTTTTCCTGAATCCATGGGCCGTTATCCCTGTGCTTGCAGGGGTTCTGCTCAACGTGCTTTATGAATATGCAAAAGCATGGTCGCTGGTCGGCAACATAGTATTCGGGTTGTCCATAGCAATGTGTACAGCATACGGTTTTATTGCTGCAGGACCGCTGCCTGATCCGGTTTTTACAAGCAACAGGATTTCAGCTTTTGTGCTTGTTGCCATGCTGAACGGGCTGATGACATATTATACATATTTCAAGGATTACGAGGGTGACGCGGCTGCAGGGAAACAAACCTTTATCGTAAAATACGGTTTAAAGGTTGCAAGATACGCAGGTCTGGCGGGCGCATTCTTTCCTACCCTTGCGTTTTTCCTGTTCCACTACGCCGGATGGCTTCCAATGTATGATATATTATTTAAGCGTGATTTTATCTTTTGCGGTCTTATGACAGTATTTCTTCAGATTTGGACGGCGGTATTGTTCTTCCGTCACCCGTCCGGGGAAAAAACCTATTTTGCGCTGGCAACCAATATCAGGGCATGTGTGGCGGGTCAGATTACAATCATTGCTATTTTTAATGGAACCCTGGCCCTCTATTTACTTTCGGCCAGCTACGTATTCATTGGTTTCCTTTTCGACCTTTATAAGGATGCAAAAGCATGAAATTCCCACGATTTATTACAGATTTCCCGAAGGCTTTGATCTACCTTCGGATCATTATGCATATTCCGGTTTATTATGCTGTGCGGCCTCAGAAAACGGGCTCTGTACGGGGTTACTTCCGATTCCTACGGCGGGCGCTGCGGCTACTGATGGTATTCGGTCATAACAAGGTCGTTCGGGTATTCAATGGATACAAACTGCATCTCTATCTGCCGGCTTATCCTTCGAAGGCGTTCTTCTATGCGCTTGAAAGCAAGCTCCTGGGGGAAAGACCCGGGGCGACAACTGTCGTGTTTTCCATGACCAAGGCCTGCACATATAAGTGTCGGCATTGTTATCAGAGGCATGACAGGGGCGCTGACATGAATGAAAACCTTCTGGTCGAAACAGCCTTGAATGTTCGAGATTCAGGTGCGGCGATGTTTGATATTGAGGGCGGAGAGCCGTTTGTTCGCTTTGACCGGCTCCTTAAACTTGTAAGTGCGCTCGATGAACGATCGGAAATATGGATCAACACCACCGGCGCCAATGTGGAACCCGGCATGATGGAGAAACTCAAAGAGGAGGGTCTTTTCGGCCTGATGGTTTCACTGCATTCACCCGATGCGTCTGTTCATGATAAGCTGACCGGCATTCCCGGCTCTTTTGAAACTGCCTGCGGAATTCTCAGGCAGTGCCGCAAAATGGGACTGGTAGCCGCTTTCAATACTGTTCTTTCTGAAAAAGAAATAGCAACTGGCGGTATAGACCGGATCATGGAACTTGCGCGAAAGCTTGACTGTGACTACGTGCAGCTTATCCATCCCAAGCCTGCAGGAATGTGGCTTGACCGCAAAGAAGAGATGCAGACCGATCCCGGGGTTATAGACAAAGTGAGGAAGGAACACCTGCGATATAACAGCAAGGCCAGGAGAGACTACCCTTCGCTTGCAGCGCAGGTATTTGAAGAGTCGTCCGATGTTCTGGGCTGTACTGCCGGGGCTGTTGACCGCTTCTATATCGGCGCCAGCGGCGAGGTCCAGCCGTGCGAGTTCCTCAATATTTCTTTCGGCAATGTTAATGATGAACCATTTTCCGAAATCTACGGGCGGATGAGATCTTACTTCGCTCAGCCATGCACCGATTGGCTCTGCTGTACGCAGGCCGCTGCGATTGCCGAGGCATTCAGGAAAAGAAAAAGCAATGCTGCGCCTTTGCCATGGAGCGAAACCCGGGATCTGGTTGAGAACTGGGACCGCGGCGAGCCAACGCCTATATATGATAAAATAGGAATTTACCAATGAGGGTCCTGCTGATCATGAATCCGGGCTCACGCTCGGGCAGGGCAAAAAAGCTCTGGCCCCGGTGGCGTACCGATCTCAGGGAAGCATGTATTGCTTTTGATTGCGCCACTACGAAGCACAGGGGGCACGCGACTGAGCTGGTATTGAAAGCTTTAAATTATGACGCCGTGATTGCGGTTGGGGGCGACGGTACTATAAACGAGACGCTTGATGGGGTTCTACAGTCGGGAAGAAGCGATCTTCGGATGGGAGTGCTCTATTCGGGAACGAGTCCGGATTTCTGCAAATTTCACGGTATTCCCTTGCGCAGTCAGGATGCTGTAAAAGCCCTGGCTGCTGGCGGTTGCCGGAAGGTTGATGTAGCAAGAATCGATTTTTTCGGTTCGGACGGGAGCAAGAAGAGAGCCCACTTCGGGTGCGGCAGCAACATTGGCCTTGGAGCGTCTGTTGCGCGTATTTCCAATCGTATCAGGCATATGACAGGTGACGGGGCCGGAACCTGCACGGCCACGATATATTCAATTCTCATGACCTCTCCAAAAGACCTTGAAATGACGCTGGACGGGGCAAGGCACCGACTGGAAGCAGTGAATAATTTAAGCATATTGAAGAGTCCTTATATTGCTTCCGGGCTCAAATTGAATCTCGACTTAAGTCCTGATGACGGCAAGCTGATTGTTTTTGCCGTGCATGGGAAACGCAGTCTGAAAGTTCTTTCTGTTCTGCCGGGTTTTTACTCCGGACGCACAGCAGACAGGGAGGATGTATTTGTTCGTGAATGTTCGCACATAAATGTCAGGTGCGGGCAAAAAACGGAGCTGGAATTTGACGGTGACCCGCAGGGGTTCCTGCCTGCTGAGATTCAAATTGTTCCTGGTGCGCTTAACCTTATAGGAGCTGTAGCCGGTAATGAGAGAATATGAACTGATAAAAAGACTGGCCGGTTCATTCAAACGTGGCGCCAATCAAAGCAACACACTTTTTGAATGCGACTCGGAGATTATTCAAATTGGTGATCAGACCTGGGCTTTGACCATGGATGACTTCAGTCCTGAAGAAGACCTGTTTTCTTCTGACAATCCTGTAAGGCTGGGAAACAACCTCGCCGTGGCGACGCTGAGCGACCTGTTGGCCGCCGGCGCGCAGCCTTGTCACTACATGCACACGGTGGGTTTGCCGGCAGAGGTTGATCCGGCTTTCCTGGACGGGCTCATGGATGGAATCAGACTTGCGCTTGACAGCGCTGGATGTTTCCTTTGCGGCGGCGATGTGGGAAATGCCGAGCCGTGGCGCTATTGCGGGTTTGCAATGGGGATTGTAAAAGGCGGTAAGCCGCTTACGCATTTGATTCCATCCGAACCGCAGGCTTTATGGGTTACAGGCGCATTGGGAGACGCGAATCTTGCTGCTTTACAGAAAGTTTCGACTCCACTGCTTGAGCTTCGCAGGGACGAAGCGGAGATAATAAGAAACTGCGCTACAAGCTGTATTGATACCAGCGGCGGCTTGTTTGATGCGCTCTGGTTGCTTCACAAACAGAATCCGAATGCAGCGTTCGAGATACAAATGCAGGCGGTTCCGTATGCCGCGCAGATAAAGGCAGCAGCGAATGCTATGGCTTTCCCTCCGGAGGCAGCCCTCATTGGCGGTGCAGGCGAATACGAGCTGCTTTTTACTGTGCCCGAACGTGGCCCCGGCACATTTGAAAATGAACTTGAGCGCATAGAGGCGACTCGAATCGGGACTGTGTTTCCCGATGCAAAAAGCTCCGTGACATTCCTGACGGGCGCCTCTTCTAATGTATCCCTGACATGTCCGCCTCCCTGCCCCAGAGACGTTGGCGATATCGACCTTTATGTCAAAGAAGTGATGACCATGGCCGGTCAGCTTTTTGGAGGTTCCCCAAGAGAATGAATGCCTGTCGCAACACAACAGCAGCAGAATCTCTCTTTGAGCCATTGACCTTATCGAATGTCCGGCTGCGTAACAGGTTGATTCGCTCGGCAACATATGAAGGCTGCGCTGATTTCGCTGGAACACCCGGTTCTGAGCTTGGAGAGATTTACCGGCATCTTGCCGAGGGTGGAGTTGGAGCCATAATTACCGGTTTTGTTTACGTGTCGCAATCAGGACGGGCAATGCAAACCCGACAGTGTGGAATTGAATCAGACGAAAAGATTGATGCCTGGCGCCAGGTTGTCGATCGGGTCAAAAGCGACCATGCAGACATTCCGCTGTTCATGCAGCTCGCTCATGCGGGACGTCAGACCAGGCGAGAGGTAACAAAAGAGCCCGCC
>CAZGYO010000211.1:0-5031 GCA_964530455.1 uncultured Victivallales bacterium | reverse complement strand
CCGCCGCGAATTGGATGATACTGCAGAAAAATGAAGACCCCGCGTTTTCCGGATGTATAATCAATATCTCGTCAATCTCGGCTACAACCGCCTCCGTGTCAAGAGGGGAATACTGCCTCTCCAAAGCTGGGATGAGCATGATGACAAAACTCTTCGCTGTCAGCCTCGCGGAAAAGGAAATACCCGTTTTCGAGATCAGGCCGGGAATAATCGAGACCCCCATGACTTCCGGTGTAAAGGAAAAATACGACAGGCTTATAGATGAAGGACTTCTTCTTCAGAAACGCTGGGGACAGGCCGCGGACGTAGGTAAAGCCGTCGCCATGATGGCCAGGGGGGACATCTCCTACTCCACCGGACAGGTGATAATGGTCGACGGCGGGTTATCCGTTGAAAGACTCTAATGCCCCAGAACTTTTAAGGCAAGGAAGAAATAGATGCAATCATGAAAAATACTTCTTTAAGAATCGGCTCGCTGTCCGTCCCGTACACTAATGTGCACACACTTATCATAGGAAGCGGGGCAGCGGGACTGAATGCCGCCGTCCAGTTGCATGCGAAAGGCATTGATGACATCCTGATCCTCACAGAGGGTCTTGAAATGGGAACCTCCATCAATACCGGAAGCGACAAGCAGACATACTACAAACTGGGGATCTATGGCGACGAAAAAGACTGCCCGGAATCACTTGCAAAAAGTTTTTATGACGGCGGCTCGATGCACGGTGACATCGCGCTTGTGGAAGCCGCGCTGTCGCCACGGGCATTCCTGAACCTTGTGAACCTCGGCGTCCCCTTCCCTTCCGACATCTACGGGCAGTACGTCGGATACAAGACAGATCACGACCCGCTGCAGCGCGCGACGTCCGCGGGACCTTACACTTCCCGCGAAATGTGCAGGATGCTGATCAAAGATGTTAAAAGAAGAGATATTGAAATCCGCGAAAACCGCGTTGCTGTAAAACTTCTGACAACCGGACAAAACAATGAAAAACGGGCCTGCGGCACGATTGCCTTGAATACCTCAAAAGATGAGCTTCCCGCCGCGGCCGCGCTGGAATGCTATTGTGCCGAAAACGTCGTTTTCGCTGTCGGCGGGCCGGGGGGGCTCTACAGGACAAGCGTATACCCGAAAGTCCAGACCGGAGCGATCGGGCTCGCCCTTGCGGAGGGGGCAAAGGCCCGCAACCTCCCTGAATCACAGTTCGGCATGGCATCAACCAGGTTCCGGTGGAACGTCTCGGGCACGTACATGCAGGTGGTGCCACGTTTCATAAGCACGAAGCCCGATGGCAAAAGCGAGGAAAAAGAGTTTCTAAGGCCCTGGTTCAATTCTGCCGGGGACATGAATAGCGCGATTTTCCTGAAAGGCTACCAGTGGCCGTTCGACCCGGGAAAAGTCGTCGGGGGATCCTCTTTTATCGACATCCTCGTATATATCGAGACCGTGGAAAAGGGCAGACGGGTTTTCCTCGACTACCGCGAAAACGGAGATGATTTCAATTTCTGCGAACTTTGCGCGGAAGCCCGGGAATACCTGGAAAATTCAGGCGCGCTTTTCGGTACACCTATTGACCGGCTTGCAAAAATGAACAGGCCCGCAATCGACCTCTACGCCGACCACGGTATCGACATAACGTCAGAACCGCTCGAGATCGCCGTCTGTGCGCAACACAACAACGGAGGACTTGCGGGAAATATCTGGTGGGAATCGGAAAACGTCAGGCATTTGTTTCCCGTCGGCGAAGTAAACGGCTCCCACGGAGTATACCGTCCGGGCGGCTCCGCTCTCAACTCCGGCCAGGTCGCGGGGTTCCGCGCCGCGGAATTCATAGCCAACGCATACCGAGATCAATCTCTGGACCTGTCAGCAGCTGAAAAATCCGCGGCCGGCGCCGTCAAAGACCTCCTGTCGGCAATTGACAAAACGGATTCAGCTCCGAAACACTGGCGGGAAATCAGAGACGATATCCAGGCGCGAATGTCGCGGAGCGCCGCTCATATCCGGTCGACGGAATCCGTGAAAAGCGCACTCGAAGAAGCGCGAAAACTGCTTAAGGAGATAGCCGAACACGGTTGCGCCGGTAAAAATACGCCCGCCGATATCGCCGAAATCCTGCGGAACTCGCAGCTCTGCTGCGCACATATTGTCTATCTGGAAGCCGTTATGGCTTCGCTTGAAAGCGGTACCGGAAGCCGCGGATCCGCACTCGTTCTGAAAAAAAACGGTATCCGGATACATCCCGGGCTCGATGAAAAATGGCATTTCGCGCCCGAAGACAAGGGTTTCAGGGAAAAAGTACTTGAGACCTGCATCGACGACAACGGCAAAATCACAAGCAACTGGGTTCCGAGACGCGATATCCCGGTTTCGGACGCGTGGTTCGAAAATGTATGGAAAACCTTTCGAAACGGCGGATTCTTCAGGGAATAATCAGGTTTAATGAGCCAATTTTAGAACTCTCCGTGACCGCCTGCCGCCCAAGTGCTTGGGGCGGAGGCACGGCATGCGCCAATGCGACACGGGAAAGCCGTCAGGAAACTATGCGAAATTATCTCGAGGGGAACGGCCGAAAACCCGGTTCAGTTCGCCGGCCGGCACTGGACGCGGATGGACGGGGCACCCTGGTGGCGCGACCGCGAAAAGTCCGGAGGTCAGATATTGGAAAAGATTATCTTAATTTTCTCCCTGAGCCGCGTTCATGAATCTACGCTGATAGGAAATCACCTGGTTGCATGACGTAAACTTGGCGAGATACTGCGGTTCAGCAGTGATTATAACGCGATCCTGCATGTCGGCAAACTCTTCCTCGGACAGCATCTTGTCGATGTCCGGATAGTTCTCCTCGCCTTCCATGCTGCAAAGTATAAGACGCGTATCCGGAAGGTTTGAGTTGCGAAGCAGACGCAGGAAGTGGCGCGAAGCATCAAGCCCGTCGCTTCCTTCCGGGTCATCTATGTGTCTGTAGGCCAGAATATGTTCGGCCATTTTTCTGACTTCACAGAGGTCGAGATCCTTCTCCTCGGCGCCAAGGTAGTCTTTCTGGAGCATCAGTGCGCGGATATCCTGCAGATGTTCTTCCTTGCCGGTCTCCTTGAACTTCAGAAGCGAGTCCTTCATCGTGTCACTCTGGTGTTTGCGGTGCCGTATAAAGGTGTTTATTATGTAGGGCTTTGCCTGGAGCGCCATGCGTCCCTGATGCGGTTCGAACATAAGCGTGAAGTTGATTCTGAACCCGTGCTCCTTAAGGAAAAGCGCAAGCTCGTGGCCGCGGTAGAAATCCGCCGTCGCGCCGTCGTTGTAGCGCTTGGCGAAAAGCTTGTCGCCTTCAAGAAGCTGGTTAACGTTCTGAGCGTTGACCGGCCCCGTGTGCGGAACTTTTATGACGATCCTGTGCTTTGAAAGCATCTGACGGAACTTCTCGGCTTCGTCGAGAATCCTGTTCCAGTCTTCGTCAAAAGGGTTGTTGAGTTCAACGCTCATATCAACTCCCGGCCCGAGTATGCTGCCGATTTCCTTGAACACCTCGTCACGCGTCTTGAATTTTCCGCCGACATTCGCTTCGGGGTTGTTTATGAAAAGGTCGTAGACTATGCCGGGGTTGCACGTGAGATTGGCTATCAGGTTCTTCATCGGAGCGATCTCGTAAGGATTAGCGCTGTCAACCGAAAACAACTGTTTAGTCGGGCGCTTCTCCCCGTTTCTGTCATACGAAATGTCGCGGACAAGATCCACACGAACCACGCCGCCGCCCTCGTAGACGTACTCGATCCGGAAACCCGCGGGCGTCTCTTTCTCCGGAACCTTGAAATCGTCTATCACTTCACGGAATTGTTCCGTCACTCCGAGTTTGCGTGTCATCTGTTCTAGTTCGACAAAGTCACAAATATCCATCGGAAAATCCAGAACCCTGTCCAGGTATTTTCCGTCGGAATCTATGATCGATGCGCCGGCGTCGTCCCCGCCGATCAACGCACGTAAAGATGTTCTGATGCTGTTGTCAATAACGTGGGCTCTGCTTGAATCTACCAACTGTACCGCTTTCATGTCTATTTCTCCTGAAAAATTGATTTTTTCGTGTTGTGGTTCAAAGTATCCGTACATCCGCGTACCCGTCTATCTGTCGAGCAATGGGAATAACGCGGAGAATACCCCAGAGTATAGCATCTCTAACTGTTAAATCAAATGCGAACCCGGGACACATTTTTCGTAAAGAACAGACAAAAAACATAAACAACTAGCCGCCACAAAGATAAAGTTTTTCAACAGAATGGCGAAATCACAGAAAAAGGAGGATTCCATGCTCAATGTCTATGCCGCCGAATGGTGCCCGCACTGCCGGGCCACAATGGAGTATCTGCGCTCAAACAACATACCTTTCGAGTACCACAATATCGAAAAGCAGAGCGAAAAGGTGTTAAACAAAATCATCGAAGTCAACGGCGGTGACGACTGGGTCGTGCCGACCCTGGAATACAACGGAAAATGGCGCCCGGGGAAGGTCTTCAACCCTGAAGAACTCGAACACGACATTAAAAAAATGGGGCTGTAGCCAGGAAACTCATGAAAAATCCGGGTCAGGTGTTAAGGACACTTTTTCCCGAATATCGGGGTTTTACCGGCAATACGGCTTGAAGGCGCGGGCGCCAGGCATTATTATAATTTCATACTCTTCTTGCAGGACAGCGGAAATTTCGTGATTTGCCAGCGGATCGAATCCAAAACACTGAGGACTGTTTCAATGAAAGCTTGTATTATAGAAAAATTTGGTTCCCCGAGCGTGTTCGAGATAAGGAAGATTCCTGTTCCCGCGCTCAAACCCGGCCACATACTCATCAAAACCGCGGCGACGAGCCTTAATCCGCTTGACACCAAGCTCCGTTCGGGGCTTATACCGGCGGCGACCCCGGATTTTCCGGCGGTGCTCCACTGCGATGTCGCGGGGACTGTGGAGGCCGTGGCTGAAGGGGTAGAGGGCTTTTCACCCGGAGACGAAGTCTATGCCTGCGCCGGCGGCATCAAAGGCCAAT
>CAZGYO010000210.1:0-5138 GCA_964530455.1 uncultured Victivallales bacterium | reverse complement strand
TCTTGTCTACGGAAAAATTCATACCATCACAAAGCCAGTGTGCTGTAGCAGCGAGACAACCGTTTTCCTTTGTCTACGGAAAAATTCATACCATCACAAAGCCACGGCGGATTTTGAAATTGGCTCAAAGAAGCTGATATAGCGCCAAAAACTCATGGAAAATACGGCCGACAGTTTCAGGGCGCTTGTGCGAAGTACGCAAGCTTCCTTACTTTCATTTCATGCAATCGCGAATATATTGGTACTCTCGTGGATCCCCGCGCGGCATTGGCACGATGAATTTTAAAATTGGCTCAATAACCTGTTTTATTGTGTTTTTGTGGCTGATGTCACGGATTCACAACACTGTTTAAGATGTCATTTTGTGATTGGACGGAGAAAAATGTCTGCAAAATTTCTTGAGGTGATAGATACCGAGATGTCCGGTGGTTGGAGGATAAATCCCCACCGCCACGACGACTACCATGAACTCTACCTGGTCGAATACGGCCGGATACAGACAACGATCGGCGTGGAGAGACACGTTGGCGAGACAGGAGACTTCATTATAGTTCCCCGGGAACTTGAACACGCGAATTCAGTCCCCCCCGGAGAAGAACTGAAGCTGCTGATGTTCAGATGGACAGGCGATCTGGCCCTGCTCGGGGAATACAGCCCCGAATACAGCTTTGACAGTGGCGGCCACCTGTCGCAGCTGTTTCACTGGGCCCTGGACCTTGTCCCTGTCCGTTTCCCGGAAGAAAAACTGGTCCTGAACTCGCTTGTGCCGTTGATGCTGAGCGAGTGCCGGAGGCTCAGCCGCGGACGCGGTGTCAACCTTGTCGAAAGGATAAGGCGATATATCCGCGGTCATATCGCCGGGAATGTCACGCTTGACGACCTTGCGAAAATCGCGCACCAGAGCAAGTTTCATTTTCTCCGCAAGTTCAGGGATATGACGGGGCAGACACCGAAACAGCTGCTTATACAGATGCGGGTAAACGAAGCGCTTGTTCTTCTCCGTGAATCAAACCTGACACTGCCCGAGATCGCCGAAAGAACGGGCTTTACCGATGCCTCCTATATGAATTTCAGAATAAAGAAAAGCACCGGAAAAACCGCTTCACAGACGAGGCGGGCGTCCGGGGTCGCCAGCTGGGCCTCGGAATAGTGAAGCTGAATGAGGCAGTTAAATTGGAGAGCCAGTTCCAAAACTCCGCGTGAACCGCGTTGGTAGCGCTTCCGTTGCCGACAGCTTGACTTGTCGCCGTCCTGAGTTTAAACTAAATAGAAATGATTTTTATTTAGTGCATGTTCGAAATTCTTAAAAAATCGAACCTTTGTATAATCTGCTCGTAAATCATTGCCGTACAATGATTTTTTAATATCAAGGAAATTGAAAAGTACGCATATGACAAGTCAAAACCAACACTTCTATGCGATTTTCGCATAAAAAAGGGCAAGAAGTATATTTTGTTTCGCAAGGAAAAATGCGCGGGGCCGGCGAGGATCATGAAAAGGAATGTATTCAGACACCACACGTATATACTGAGAAAGAGCGGGTTCAAGATAACTCCCCGCCGGAAGGCGGTTATCGAGTGCATGTCGCGCGAGTCGCGGTATTATTCTCCCTCGGAAATATGGGAGGAACTCAAAGAATCCTTCAAACGCCTGGGTCTTCCTTCCATATACCGGATACTCGAGGAGTTTGAATCCGCGGGCATTGTCTGCCGCATACTGAGAGAGGACCGCCAGCTCTACTATTTTCTCTGTAACGCTGAAACGGGACATCATCACCATTTCATCTGCAGGGAATGCCGGGGCGTGAGCGAGGTTGGCAGATGTTTTGCCGGTCAGCTCTACGGAATGCTTGAAGAGGAACTCGGCTGCAGGCCGGAAAGCCATTTCATGCAGATCGAAGGAGTCTGCTCTGAATGCAGGACTGGATAGAAGCCGTCTAATCCTAAAATTTCATGAAACATGCAAATAGAATTTCGCAATTGCCATTACAATTCAACGATAGGAGATCGATATGAAAAAGCTCTGTCTGTATGCGCTTGTCGCCGCAGTTGCCCTTCTTGCCGGATGTTCCGGTGAGCGTCCCGAGAATAACAAGCCCGTGGTATTCGTCAGTATCCAGCCCCAGCAGTTTTTTGTAGAACGTATTGCCGGCGCCGTGGCAGATATCCGGGTGCTGGTTCCGCCCGGAAGGGGGCCGCACAATTACGAACCCACACCTCTCCAGATGGCGGCCCTTGCGGAGGCGGAACTTTATTTCACCATGGGCATATCTTTTGAAAAGGGTTTTCTTCATAAAATTGCCGAATCAAATCCCGGACTCCGAATTATTCCGATGGACCGGGGAGTAGAAAAACGGCATATGGAAGCCCATGGCGACCATCACGACGACGAACACGGCGATCATGAACACGGAGGGGGGCTCGATCCTCATATCTGGCTCGATCCGGTGCTCATGGGTAAACAGGCAACTGTCATCTGCGCGGAACTTTCGAAGATATTTCCCGATAAAGAAAAAGAATTTGAGAAAAATCTTGAGAGGCTCTCGGCGGACCTTGAATCTCTTAACAGGGATCTCCAGCGTAAACTGGCCCCATATGAAGGACGGGAGTTCTATGTGTTCCACCCTTCGTTCGGATATTTTGCCGACAGGTACGGGCTGAAGCAGCACGCAGTGGAAATAGAGGGGAAAGAACCCAGCGCGAAACAAGTTGCCCATCTTGTGGAACAGGCCCGCGGCGAGAACGTCAAAGTTATTTTCGTTCAGCCCCAGTTTGCCGATGCGAGCGCACGCAGAATAGCCGGCGAGATCGGAGGTGTAGTTGTCGCGATCGACCCGTTGTCCGGGGACTATATCTTCAACATGAAAGACATGGCAAGTAAGATCGTCGAGGGATACGTAAGGGAACAGGGAAATGGCGAATAAAGACGAAGAGGATGCCCCCGTAATAGAGTTTGAAGACGTGTCTTTCTCGTATAACGGCGGGGATGTCCTGGAACATGTCAATGTAAAGATTCAACCGCTGGATTTCGCCTGCGTTATCGGGCCCAACGGCGGGGGCAAATCTACTTTCATAAAACTGATCCTGGGACTCATAGCGCCGCGCAGGGGGAAGATCCGTGTATTCGGGAAGAAGCCGGGCGTGAAACCTGAAAACATAGGCTATATGGCGCAGCATGTCCACCACGACATTCAGTTTCCAGTGAGCGTGATGGATGTTGTGCTGATGGGCAGAATTCATCACCGGCATTTCCTGGGCAGGTACGACCAGGAGGATCGCAAAGCCGCGGAAAACTCGCTGCGTGAAGTTGGCATGGAAGAATTTTCAAGGCGGCCGTTCTCCGATCTTTCCGGAGGGCAGAGGCAGAGGACACTGATTGCCCGATGCCTTGTCTCTGATCCTGACATGCTGCTACTGGACGAGCCTACCTCAAATGTCGATATAGGGGTAGAACGGGAGTTTTACAATCTGCTCCGCGGATTGAACAGAAAAATGACCATTGTCGTCGTTTCCCACGACCTGGGATTTGTTTCGACCTACGTAAAGACGATCCTCTGCGTCAACAGGGAAGTCCACATCCATCCGGTGGCGAATATGGATGAACAGGAGATAAGCAGGATATACGGTATGGAGATGCAGCTTGTTCGCCACGATCACAATCTGGAAAAAGCGGGTGCGGTAAAATGATAGAGTTTTTTACGGATGTCGTACGCTATCCCTTTCTGCGCTATGCCTGCGCCACCGGGATACTCGCGAGTTTCGCTTGTGGTGTAGTCGGCAGTTTCGTTGTGGTCAGAAGAATTACATATATAGCAGGAGCCATTGCCCACTGCATCCTGGGGGGAATGGGGATCGCCAGGTATCTCCAGGTGGTCTACGGCATGTCCTGGTGTCATCCCCTTCTTGGAGCGGTATGCGCGGCGCTCTGCGCGGCAGTGGTCATCGGGATTGTCAGTCTCAATGCCAGGGAACGGGAGGACACGGTTATCGGCGCTCTGTGGGCGGTCGGCATGGCAGTCGGCATACTCTTCATTTCCAAGACCCCCGGATACAACCAGGATCTGATGAGTTACCTGTTCGGAAACATCCTCATGGTTTCGCCGCGCGACCTTCTGATAATCGCAGGACTCGATTTTTTCATCCTGGCAGCTGTCTGCCTGTTCTATAATCAGTTTTTGGCCGTGTGCTTTGATGAGGAGTTCGCCCGCCTGCGCGGAGTGCCGGTACAGCTTTTCTACCTGCTTCTTCTCTGTATTACCGCCCTCACGGTCGTTCTGCTGGTGACCGTTGTCGGCATAGTCATGGTAATCGCGTTGCTGACACTGCCCGCTGCTATCGCCGGACAGTTCGCGCGTACTCTGCGCAAGATGATGGTGTACGCGGTGATTATTTCGGCATTGGTGACCACCGGCGGCCTTGCGCTGAGTTATTCGCCGGACCTGCCGTCGGGAGCGACTATCATTGTCCTCGCGGGCGCTGTGTATATCCTCGTGATACTCGGAAAAAAAATAGCGAATTTCGCGGGAATCCAGCTAAAGGGAAATTCGGAATCCGAAACACGTAACCGGGAAAGCGCGGGATGAATACAAGCCAGCCTCGGCATAACCGCGTGTCGCTTGAAACCGGTTCTCTATTTTGAGCGACACTGTGGTAAGCGCTGAGAACTCAAAATGAGAGCGCTGCCAGAACGAAGCGACCGTTGAAGCAGTCAAAACCGCGGTCCGATGCGGTAATCACAAAAACATTTTTATAAATAGTTATCGGCCTGATTAGCCAGGATTTTTAATTAGTTTCCGGGCTGACGCTCCAACGACAAGAAAGCCTTTACACGTGCGATTCTGACTTTGAAAAGGGCACCCTCTCATGGAAGATAAACCACTCCAATTAAGTAACTTCGGTTGGCCAGACCCGATGTAGAGAACCGTCACTGTTTAAGTTTTATCAACGGAAGGGGCACTTCCTTAAATTGTAACAGTATATAATCTGAAAGATTCTGCAAATAAACGTTAACTTTATCTACATACTTCCAACCATTATCTGTTCTGAAAAAAACTTCGATATCAGTCTCTACATTATTTTTATTTAGCAATTCGTTTGAGTTTGTGAAATATTTAAACAATAGAAATACATATTCATTTT
>CAZGYO010000209.1:0-5151 GCA_964530455.1 uncultured Victivallales bacterium | reverse complement strand
TCAGCGGTTTTCCGAGACTGGCAGTGAAGCAGGTTTTGATATGGGAAGGGGAAGGGCCAGAGGCCCGATGACAGATGACGGAGGAGAATAGCCGCAAAAATGTTTAAGGAGCACAATTGAGGAAGACAAGAATCTGAATGCCTGTAAAAATCGTGCCGCTATGGCATGATATGCAGGGATTGGCCCGTTCGTCTTGCCGCCTGGCGGCTACAGCGCCGGAAACTCATAAAAAATACGGGTTAGCGCATATTCGAAAATTGCAAAAACAGGCGTTAACCCGTATATTCCACAAAGCCAGTGCGGCGCTGAGCACGGCCTTGCCGTGCATATTCAGATTCGGCAAAGCCGAATATGAATTAGTGCAATGGCTTTGCCTTCCGTGTGGAAAATCTTCTGTTCCTTTAAATTATATTTTGTAATTTTGAGAAATTCATATAACATCTTAATAAACAGGACATTAACCATAAAGCATCGGGTTTTCATGAAATAACGGGGGGTAAAATTGGTTCAGTTAAAAGGAATAGCAAGCAACATGACCATAGGAAAACGGATATTTGCCGGAGCCGCCGTGTTTCTTCTGTCGCTGGCGGTGATTGTGTTTGCCGGGCACAACGCGTGGGAACTGCGAAGAGAACTTGGGTGGAATCTGGAGTCCGGGTTTCGTAATATCGAGGCCGGGAGAGAGTTTCTCGCGCAGGACGATATTGCGCCGGAACTACTCGCTTTCGTGGAGGAAACCGTTTCTCCCGGCGGAAGCGGCTTTTACTGGACGATTCCGGATCTTAGGGGGGAAGTATCGACGGAATGCCGTGCGATCGAATGGAACTACTATCTGTATCCGCGGCGAGTTCTCTATCTGGACGACTCGAAGTTGCTGGACAGTGATTTCATCGTATGCGACGGCGCGTTTGATTCCTGGCTCAAGCGTCGACTCCTGGAGATATCTCTTGTTACCGGCGAGGAGATGGAGTTTAAAAAAGAGGCCTCAGACGGCAAAAGCAGCATCTTCCTGCGTAAGCGGTAAGAGTTTCGATTTAGGGCATTACGCCAAAAAGCCTTATGCTGAAAGGCGTGATTTCGGCTCGACCGTGAATTCGTGGCATTGGCTCATTATTATGAAAAGCACAAGGAGGGTTACATGATCGGCAATTTGTTACAGATCAGCGGTTTGATATCCGCGCTGGTGTTTCCGGCGCTGGCTGTCCGGCCGTTGCTGTCGTGGTTCTGCCGGGGCAGGACAACGGTGATACCTGCGTGGCTTCTGTCTTTGCCTGTCGGGTATTCTCTGCTGACCGTTTTTCTTTTTCTTGGAAACCTTATTTTCGGGATGCCGGTATGTTTGTGGTCGGGGCTGGGCGTATTGTTTTTATTATTCGTTGCGGGAGTATTGTTGAGTGGTGGAGGATATGCCGGGAAGATAAAATGCTTTTCTTTCCGCGGGAACAGTGGCGTGGCCGGCTATAAGGGTATATACACTGACAGAGACCCCGGGATGAACCCGGGGCGAGGCGATCGTGGCTGCAATAATGCGGCAAGTAGTGCGGATATGGGTTGGCGGTTCTATGCGCTGTTCGTTGTCCTTGCATCGCTTTTCGGGCTTGTGCTGCTTACCGCGCTGTCGCGTCCGGTTGACGGCATTCCGGGGCAGGGGGGCTGGGGTTACAAGGCGAAGGCGATATTTCATGAAAGGGCTGTCAACCCGGAGAGCATAGCCGATTCCGGCAGGCCGTATCTGCACGGGAGCTATCCGCCGGGGTATCCGATATTCATGGCCTGGTGCCACTCGATGATGGGCGGGCTCAATGACCATCTTATAAAGCTTCTGCCCGTCGTGATGTCGGTGATTCTGGCGTCGGGGCTATACCATTTTTTCAGACGGGAATTTGGTCTTGATGGCTGGAAGGCGCTGCTTCCGCTAATCGGATTTTTCGGCGGACAGACATACCTTTTCTGCATGGCGACGATGTACGCGGAGTCGATCTTGCTACTGTTTTCCCTGCTCGGGATATGCCTGATATACCATCATCTGAGTCTGGAAAAGGCTGAAGGAAGCGAAACGGAATATTTCCTGGGCATTTTTTTGCTTGGGGCCTCCGCCTGGACAAAGAACGAGGGATTTCTTTTGTTTGTGCCTGCGTGCTTGGCGCTTGCATTGTTTAAGACATTCGAAGAAGGCCGGCATTTGAGGGGAAGCGTTTATGCGTTTCTCATTTCGTTCGGTTTATTCATTCTTCCCTGGCAACTTTACAAACATTATATGGGGATAGGGGTCTATGATTTCGAACTTGGAGCGGGTATTTCACGGAATATTCTCGAAACATGGAATGTTGAGAAAGAGATACTCAAGGCTTTCGGGAGCACGATGTTTATGCGTCCGTGGATTCATTGTGGTGTCTGGTATCTGTTCGGGCTGGTCTTAATCTGGAAGAGGGGCAGCATCTTCAAGTCGAAGGAACGGTTGTTTCTGTTTTTGTTATGCGTTTTGTTTGTTTCCGCTGTCGCTGGGGGGTACCTGTTTTCCGTAAGGCGACTCGACTGGCATCTGCGCGTTTTGCCCAGGATTCTTATCCTGCCGGCGGGGATTGCGTGGTTGCTGATTGCCGGCAATACGCGATGGAGAGTAGATGTTCCTGAAAAGTGAGATTCCGCCACCGAGCTTTCGGCTTTCCGCGGTGGACGGAGTGGATTCCGCCAGAGAGACACAACGTATCCAGGAAGTACTTGCGAAAAGCAAGTGCGGGTCCGTGAGGAGTCGTGCGGAGGAAGCCTGTAGAGCAAATTTCAAAACTCTCCGTGGTCGCCTGCCTGTGCGTCGCCTGACTGCGAGCGTAGTTGCTCAGGCAGGCACGCAGACAGGCGCGACCTGCCATTTTGGATGCGAGGCCACGGCGAAATGGCGGGCACAGACAGTTGGTGGTATGCACCGGCCATTTCACCGCGCCGTCTGCCGCGCCTGCGCTACCAACGCGGTTCACGGAGAGTTTTGAAACTGGTTCAGTGATGATTTTGTTAAATTATTACCATATTTCGCTTAAAATTTAATACTTTTTTTTCATGCGCCTCTTGTTTCAGGATTCCTTTTTTGGTAGAATCTAGGTTGTACGAGTAAATATTTCGGTCCGGTAATCGTGTTTCGATTTCCAGACCGGATTTTTTGTATATATTCAGCAAACCCCGTTTGCTCGGGTCAGTACTGGACAGTCTTCGAGTGTCTCAGCCCCGACCCCGACGTGGTTCACTGAATATGTACGATTTTTTTTATGAACTGGAACGGAATAACAGGAGAAACAAAAGCAATGCCAAAGGAAGACACCCCGGAAGACCGGGGCTCTATAATGAAGTACACGCATAAGTTGAGTTCACATGATTCGGGGGAACACCGTGTTTTCATCGGGAAATACCGCGTTGAGGTAGAAAATGGATACTTACATGTTTTAGGAGACAGTTTGAAGCACTGCAAGGCAGTTGCCGAGAAGCTTGCCGAGATCATTGATGGTGAAGACTACAGGGTTCTTATGCAGCACATCGGACTGGAGGATGACGGAATGTAGAGTTCCGTGAATTGAGAGTTCTCTTCCCGGCCCGGTTTTGCGCCGGGCTGATTTCCGCTTTGCTTGATTATGCCGGCGGGGTCGCGGAGCAATTATGCTGGAAAAATGTCTTTGCGCGCAATAGATTAGTCGCATGACTGATGAATACAGGAAACCGAGGATTTCAGCGCTGCGCTTGTGGCTGTCTGCTATTTTTATTGGGGGGGCGGCGCTCCGCGTCATATATCTTCTGGAGTATTCCGGATCCCCTCTTTTTTCTCATCCGGTGGGCGCGGATGTATCAGAGTACGACGCCTGGGCGAGGGAGATTCTTGCCGGGCGGCTGATATGGAGGCAGGTGCCTATACATGCGCCGCTTTACCCGTATTTTCTGTCAGTTCTCTTCAGGTTAACGGGGCTCAATTATTTTGCGGTGAGATTGATCCAGACCTTCATCGGCCTCATCTCCGGTCTGTTTCTTGTGTCTGTTTTCAGCGAACCCGGCGCGGGCCCACCGGTCGTGGATGGTGATTGCCCGCGCGATTCCGCTGAAAAGGAATGTCCCTGGTCGCGTACTGAATGGTTCAAGCTTGTATTTTTCGCTCTGTGGGCCTGGTACCCGCCGTTGATATATTTCCAGGGGGAACTTCTTAGCGAGGCCCTGCTTTTGCCTTTGCTCTGTCTTTGTATTTTCTGCATATCAAGAGCCGAGACCTCGGGCCGTCCGGCACCCTGGTACACTGCAGCCGGGCTTTGTTCCGGGCTGGCTGTCCTGACACATCCGCTTTCCCTGTTTTTTGTATTTGCGGAGTTCGCATATATATTTTTCCATCTGTCAAGGAAACGCGATCGGTTGGCGTCGCTGCTTGTCCCGGTCTGCGCCGTGCTGGTACTTGTTCCGGTGGCGGTCTACAATGCTGTGGTCTTAAACGAGTACAAGCCGGTACAATCCAATACCGGCTTCAATTTTTATCTGGGCAACAGCGGGATTGCCGACGGCACATGCTGCCTGCGCCCGGGCCCCGCCTGGGACAGGGTCCACGACCGTGCGGGTAAGGAGGCGGAAGAAGCAGGGATCGGCAAAGACACTGTATTTCTCCGGAGCAGCGCGCGTTTTATATCGGAGAACCCGGGCCGATTCATCTGGCTTCTCGTGAAGAAAGATTTCTTTTCGTGGAACTGGCGCGAACTGTGTTCGGGCGCGGATCTCGCGCCGTTGCGGAACTACACTTTGTACATGCGTTTCCACAAATACTTTTTCGCGTTCTGCGGCAGCGCCGCTCTCGCGGTACTGCTTCTGAAAGTGTCCGAACCCGGTTTTTTATACAGGGGTCGGCATTTCCTGCTGCTTCTGGCGTCGTTCTGGCTTGCGCAGATCATATTCGTGGCCAGCGCGCGCTACCGGTATCCGGCGTCTCCGGCATACGTTTTCTTATGCGCGGTCTTTCTGACATCAGTGCTACCTGAAGCTGCGGATAAACGTAAACGCAGTTATCACGTACTGATTGCCGTTATCGTTTCGGCCATGCTTGTTATTCTGCCGAGGCCACCGTTCGACCGTTGGAGAGAGGAGGCGGAGTCCGCCGGGATTGCCGGATTGATCGACGTGGGAATCCGGGCC
>CAZGYO010000208.1:0-5162 GCA_964530455.1 uncultured Victivallales bacterium | reverse complement strand
GCACCAACATGAAACGGCAGTTCTTCGCGGCGCCGGGAAAGCCGCGGGACAAGTACACCGAGGAGGTGCGGCGCATACCGCGCCTGTTCAACACGGTGGTGATGGGCAACGGCCACAAGTGGGGTTTCTGGGTCAACCCGGAGGACCGGCTCGGCACCGATCTGGCCGTGGTCTGGGCCAAGGAGCAGGGCCTGCGCCTGCGCGGACACGCGATGGTCTGGGGCGTGCTCAAGTACAAGACCACGATCCCCGAGCTCTGGCGAACCTACATCGCAAAGAAGCAGACCGGACACGAGGATGAGCTACAGGCCGCG
Organism: uncultured Victivallales bacterium; assembly: GCA_964530455.1. Classification (GTDB taxonomy): domain Bacteria; phylum Verrucomicrobiota; class Lentisphaeria; order Victivallales; family CAZGYO01; genus CAZGYO01. Next base: position 4,848 of record CAZGYO010000208.1, on the reverse strand, counting down.
ATCCTCGCGCACATCGACGAGATCGGTGTCGCCCTGCCGCAGATCATCGCCTGGGACGTGGTCAACGAACCCTTCTCCGAACAGCACATCTTCAAATACCTCGGCGCCGATTCTCCCGCGGAGCAGGCCGATCTGATCGCCACCTGGCTCGCGCGTGCCCACGCCGCCGCACCGCAGGCCAAGCTGGCGATCAACGAGTTCGGAATCATCACCGATCCGGGCGGCGGCAAGGCGAAGAAGTACCTCGAATTGCTGAAGACCTTGGTCGACAAGCAGGCGCCGCTACACCACGCTGGCCTGCAGGGCCACCACTGGAGCGCCAATCAACGACCGCAGCCGGCGCGGCTGCGCGCCTTCTTCGACCGGATTGCCGAACTCGGCCTCGGCATCGAGGTCACCGAGTGGGACACCACCTACAAGGTCGGTGGCGACCAGGCCGCGACCGAAACGGCACAGGCCGAGCATCTCGAGCAGGTGCTGATGCAGCTCTACGCCCATCCGGCCGGCCGCTCCTTCGTCATGTGGGGCTGCTACGACGGCCGGCACTGGCGGAACAACGCCGCCCTGTTCCGCAAGGACTGGTCCGGCAAGCCGGCGCTGGCGGTGTGGAAGCGTCTGGTCCTCGGCAAGTGGCGCACCGACGCGCGGACCGAGGTCGCCGCCGACGGGACGGTCGCGCTCCGGGCCCACTTCGGCGAGTACCGGGTGGAAGCTGGCGTGGATGGAGAGGCGCACCACGCCGACCTGAACATCGATGCCGACACCGCGGCAGCGGAGGTCACCCTCATCGAGACGCCATCGGCCGGATCGCCCGGCCACGGAGAGTTTTGAAATTGGCTCTAAAATCCGAGTCGTTCGAACTGACATTCTGGGGCGTCGGCGCGAAGTAACAGTTCGTTCATTTTGCCTGCGAGCTGTTTTTCGAGTTCGGGATCATCGACAGGATTCCGCTGTCCGGGATCGTCAGAGATATCGTAGACCAGGTTACCGTCGGGCGCGTCCTTATGCTGCTTGGAAGTTCGTTTTATTCTGTAAACAGGAATTCCGGGCGCGCTTTTAAGGAAAGAGCCGGTTTCGGTATCCTCGGACTTGAGCAGTTCACGGTCGATAAGGCGGAAATCCCCGGGTGTGCCCGTATGAAGGTAAAGGGTTGAATCCGGGAGAGGCTGTCTGCAGTAGGTGTAGCGTCCGTCGGTCATGTTCACGTCTTTACCGAAATAGCCGTAGAGCACGGCGTCGTGATGTTTACCATCCTCTGCAATTATGTTCTTGAACGACTTCCCATGCGTTTGGCAAGGAGCTTCGGCGCCGTGCAGGTCGAGCAGAGTCGGCATGATATCGATGGTGGCAGTCAGTGCATTTCGGGTTTGGCCACCGGCCAATCCCGGCATGCTGACCAGAAGCGGGATATGCACGAGTTCCTGGTAGTCGAACATGTAGTTTTTAGCCCAGTACCCGTGTTCGCCTAGAAGATGCCCGTGATCCGTGCTGAGGATTATCGCGGTATCCGCCCACATATCATACTCGTCGAATTTGTCCAGGAGGCGCCCCAGCCAGGCGTCCGCCATCGCCAGCGCGCCGGCGTAACATTTTCTGATATGGCTTACGGTCTCCGCATCGTCGTGCTCCGGATCGAGCTTATCGTACTGCGGCCACGTAAAATATTTACGGTCCCATTTGTCGTCGAAGAGATCACGGTACTTTTGGGGACAGTCGAAGGGTTCGTGCGGGTCAAACACCTCCAGATGCAGGTGCCAGTTATCCTCGTCGTGATTGATATCCATAAACTCCGCGGCCTTATTAAAACAGCGCGGGGTCGGATAAGAGAGTTCGTCTTCGGGATCCATAAACTGGCGGTTTCTCCAGTAAGCCTTATTGTTGACCGACTTTCCGCGTTCCGCCTCCGGTTCGGGGCGCTTCACAAGCGGCCGCCACACATCGCCTTCCTGACCGCGTTCGAATTCCCAGGAATCGAACAGGTCGTGGTAACCGCATCCGCCTTTGTGAAAGTAGTGGTAGTGGTCGGTTATCAGGTGACTGTACACGCCTTTCTGTTCACGCAGAACAGTCGGAAGGCAACGGTCCCATGGCTCGATCGGTCCCCAGGGGGTCTCAAGGAAGTTATATCTGCCGGTCATCATCTCGCGCCGGGCCGGCATGCAAGGCAGCGATCCCGAGTAGTGGTTGCAGAATCTTAGACTCCTGTCAGCCAGACGCTGCAGGTTCGGCGTCAGCAGCCAGCTTTCGGAGTTGTAGAATGGCAGGTAATGCCTGTTCAGCGAGTCCATCACGATAAATACTGTTCTCATAGAGGTCTTCTCCATTCTGCAGAACCAATTTCAAAACTCTCCGTGACCGCGGAGCTTTAAAACTGGTTCTGTAAAAGTTAATTGATTTCTTTCAAGGGCCGGGTCCGTCATATCTCGATCTGTGGCGCGTTCATCGCCCTTATGCGAAGTGTTCCTTCACCGGCATAAAGTATTTTGACTCTCTTCTCAACGTTCGGCAGAAGGTCAAAGAAGTTGTCTTCAAAGCCCCAGCCGAGACTGCCGTATATCTCGACCCACCTGACCACTTTGTCCGAACTCAGCACGATTTCGTCGCCTTCGCGCCGGGCATTCAATGTTGATTCGGGAAACCAGTTGTGCCGGTCGGGGCACGCGTATTCCAGAGTGCTTGCGAGCAGAGAGCCGGAGGCGTCGCGCAGTTCGGCTGTCAGCGGGTTCTTGTTGTAGAACATTCCGAATTCGGCGCAGTCCGTGGCCAGGACGGAATCGCCCCGGGCCGCTTTTATGGGCACGGACAGTTCATTCTGAACCTCCAGCCCGTCCTGGTCTAGTTCCCTTACAGTGAGAGTCGCGTCGACATCGCCGCCGGTATCGTTTACGACCCAGACGTATATCTTTTCCGCGACGTCTATTGAAACCATGAGCGGGCTCAGCGCGTGTTTCATGGCGTAGTATGCCATATTCGGCTGAAGCTGGTTATCTATCAGACTGGCATAAAGCATGGGAAACGTGTCGTTAAGTTTCCACCAGTAGTGGCCGACAGTCCTCCTGGGGCCTTCTGGATCGTGCGGGGGTTTTCCGCGCCGATACCTCTCTATCGTCTCCCTTATGAATCTGGCAGTCCCCGCGCCCAGCCTGAAGAGAAGGCTGTCCGGACTGCCGTCGGCGTCGAAAAACTTCTCGACATACCCGATCCTGAAATTTATCCAGGGCATATCCGGGCAAAGCAGCTCCGCCCACGCGGGCGGTATGCCGGGGTCGTTGAACTCGGTTCTAGCGCCGGTAAACCCCCCTTCCGGCCACCACAGGTCTTTACCCAAATACTTCTCGAGCGACGCCCTGAGAGGTATGGTGATACGAATGTTTTCGGTCGGGAAACGTGGAAAGTCGGCGTCAGGCAGGTAAAACCCGTAGTTCCTGTTGTGGGTGTCTCCGATATCCGCGCAGTTGTGGAAAGTATCTCCACCGTACGGAGAGTTCACGTGGTAGTAACGGTCGGGATCAAGCCGTTCGCAGACCTCTTTGTAGTCTTTCTCGAAGAGTCTCGTGTAAGATTCCTCTTCGTCCGGTGCGTCAACGTCAATTCCCAGATACGTCTCGTTCCCGCCGCACCACATAAAGAGGCTTGCATGATGTTTGAGTGTCTTTATCCAGTTCTCGGCTTCCGCGCAACATTTTGCCCTGAACTCGTCGGTATCGGGAAACGGTCCGCCGGTATGCGCGAATTCCGCCCACACGAGGATTCCGCGTTCGTCCGCCTCGTCATAAAGCTGTTCATTGACAGGCTGGGCGGGCCCCCAGGCTCTGATCGAAGGCATACGGCAGTTTTCGACCCAGTTCATGATTTTAGTACACTTATCCCTGTCCCATACATGCCCTGCCCGCGGCATCGGCGTGAAATTAGCCCCCCACATTTTCACGGGCATGCCGTTCACCTCAAATTCCAGGTCGCCGATTCTGCGAATTTCGCGGAAGCCGATTTTTCCGGCAAAGATATCGCGGACTTCCCCCTCAAGAATCAGATCAATTTCAAGTTCGTAGAGAGGGTGGTCGCCGTAACCTAGCGGATACCAGAGTTCCTGATCGTCTATCTCCAGGCTGCACTCTGCGACGGCGTCTCTTACGGGTGCGGTTTTTTCCGCCGCGACCCGGCCTGAGGGATCTTTCAGGACACAGGATATCTCTCCTTTATCCACGTCGGTCAGAGCGCTTACAAACACGGCTACCTTTTCATATCCGGGTTCAAGCGCGGATTGTATATCCGTCTCGAGCATTTCGCATTCGTCAATCACCTCGAGTTCTATCAAATCGTAGGGGCCGATGGAGATAAAAGCCGGTTTGGCGCCGTTGAAAAAATTGAAGTCCTCGGCTGGTTTGCGTGGCGCGCGTATCAGGGCAGACTGCTTGGGATGGTTTCGTTCCTCCTCGAATTCCGGCGCGGTTTTCATGTACGGCATCGCCGCATAGAAGTGGAGAAGCAGCGTGTTTTCTTCCCTGACATGTTCTGTGACGTCGATGCGGAGCGGAAGATAGCAGTCATCGTGGAAGGCCAGGTGTTCGCCGTTAAGATAGATGTCAACAAAAGTGTCCAGCCCGCGGAAACGCAGGTACGTCCTGCCTTCCGCCTCCGGTCTGCTGAAGACCTTCTTGAACAACCAGTCGCATTCTCCCACCCACTGCGTGTTGGGGCATTCGCCCGCTGTCATCGGGTTCGTGAGTTTCCCCGCGGCCATAAGCACATCATGGGCCTGCATCGGCATCGTCGCGGGTAGCGGGTCGGGCATTTCTGTTTTCAGGGGGTCTATTCTGCCGTTTTCGGAAAGCTGCTGGACAAGCCAGC
>CAZGYO010000207.1:0-5169 GCA_964530455.1 uncultured Victivallales bacterium | reverse complement strand
GAAAAATACACCCCTGAATATGTCGAGAAGATATCCGGCATTCCGGCAAAGCAGCAGAGGTTGCTCATAGAGACGGCCAAGGACCTCTACAGCAAGGGGAACTATACGGACGCCCCGAAGGCGCTCGGCCCGCTGTCTGAACAAAGCCTTTTTTCGGACGAGGTCTTTGAATTGGGGCATAAGATAAAAGTCGGGCAGTTCAATAAAAAAATGGAACAGGCCCATGAGCAGTCTTCGTTCAAGGCCATAAAAGAGGTCGAGGAGAAACACCTGATTCCGGATAGCTATGGCCGGACTGTTTCCATTACCGGCGAGAAAATAGAACACAAGGCGCCCGTCAAATCCATGGAGAGACTTCTGAACCGCAGGATCAGCATGGACTTGAGCAATGCCGGAGTTCCAGAAATATTGTTTGCTCTCAACAGGATAGAAGGTATAAACCTCATCGCCGACAGTTCCCTGCAGTCGAACAACCAGCTTACGGTGAAAGTGAACGAAGTCCCGCTGAAAGAAGTACTGAACTATATAGCCAGAAACATGGGGATGGACTTCCATCTCGGCGAAAACACGATATGGGTGACCGCCGCGGCGACAAACAATGCGGGAACACCCAAACTGGAGACCAGAATATTCAGGCTCAAGACCGGCGCTATCCCGACGATTTCCGAGAGCAGCGCCGTGCCTTCAGACAACGCCGGCACGGAACTTGACGATGCTCTTATGGCTTTTCTCGAGACGGGCCCGCAGGACGCGACCTACCGGATATACAGAAACAGGAATATTCTGATCGTCAAAAATACAATAGACAACATGCGTATTATCGAACAGCTCCTTGAAGAGCTGGACAAGCCGCTGAAACAGGTACTGGTAGAAGCGCGGTTCGTCACCATAACACAGTCCGATCTACTGGAACTCGGATATAATCTGGAAAAGGCCACGCCAAAGAACCCCACGCGCGAAAGCGAGGTCATGACGGTTTCCAACAATCTGCTCCGCAGTTTTCCGAGCGGCGGTGATATAACTCTCACCGGCGTGATTGGAAACGCCGAATACACATTCGTCATGCATGCCCTGGACGAAATGACCAGTTCCCAGACGATCAGCTCGCCCAGAGTTACAGTACTCAATAACCACCCGGCGATAATACGCCGCGGCGAGACCCTTCGATACTATGAGGAATATGAACTCCAGACCGTAACCAACACGGATGGTGTTTCAACAAGCGAGCCTGTTCCCGTAGGAGATGTACAGGAAATAAACCTAGGTATAAATTTTGAAGTCAAGCCCACTATCGGGTACGACGGCAAAAAGATAATGCTTGACCTGAAACCGGATGTGGTCGAGTTCCTCGGTTACGACGAGTTTATCAGCGCCAAACTTCCCAGAACCAATGAAAGCACTGTTGAAACCAAGGTCGTTGTGGACAGTGGACAGACAGTGGTTCTTGGCGGTATGATTACTGACACCAAGGAGAACGACGCCAACAAAATCCCATTTCTCGGCCGCATACCTATAATAGGTCATTTTTTCGGGCACAGCAACAAGTCAAGCAATCCTTCACATCTGCTGATATTTGTCACCACCACGATTATAGATGGATCCGGAAAAAATGTCAGTATAGAAGACTGAGAGCTAAAGCAGGATATACATCTATATGTTCTGGACCCGTAAAAAAAGTACTGTCATTGGCCTAGACATAGGATCAAACAACGTTAAAGCCGTAGAGCTGGAATCCTCTGAGAAAGGCCCGGTCATCAACTCGCAGAAGAACCTGACGCTGCGAGCGGAGGGGATTTTGAACGAAGACGATCTTTGCCAGACGGTAAAAGACTGGCTTGCGGATTACGGCTGGCAGGACAGCGACGTCTGCGCGGGCCTGGCGCAGTATCTGGTAACCGTTCAGGTAAGGGATTTTCCTCCCGTCGCCAGTTCGGAGATGGACGAGATGATCGGCTATGAAACAAGCCATCTTTCCGGGATTTCCGAGGAGGACTTCAAAAACGACTACGCGCCGATGACGCCTGGTTTTGGTCGGGTCAACCCCGTTCTCATCGGAATAAGCAGGGAATCAGCCGTAAACGAGAAGGTTGAGAACATAGAGAAGATCGGCGTCACACTTGTCGATCTGACCTTGAACAGCACCGCGGCCTTCAACTGCCTGATGCAACTCCATCCTGAAGCGGCTGAAAGCAGTTCCCCGCAGGTAATACTGGATATCGGCTCTGACACCTCAACGGTTGTGATTTTCGCCGGGCGGCAGATACTTTTCGCCAATACAATGATGATTGGGTTCGAAAGGTTTGCCAAGGAACTCGGCTCTAAAGAGATTGATATCAAAGCGCATGAGCTTGGCACAGAGACCAGATCCATGGCTGTATCAAGAGATTTCAGTTCCGAGATTTTCAGTTTTATCGAACAGTGGCGGAGCCAGGAAAACGAGGAGCTGAACGAGAAGGATTTTTCGGGAGTATGGCTCTGCGGGGGCGGGGGTTGTATACCGGGAGTGGCCGAACACCTTGAAAAAATTTTCAACTGTCCCGCCAGAGTCTTCGGCCCCTCCGCCAATACCGGAGACCAGCCCGCGCCTGAAATGGTCGTCGCCTACGGCCTGGCGCTGCAGGCCATGGAGGAGGAGAGCATCAATATATCCTTGTGCCCGCACGATATCCGATGGGCCAATACGCGGCGGAAAAACCTGAACAACATGGCTCTTGCCACCGTATTCCTGCTGCTTTCCCTACTGGTTTATTTCCTCCACATGTATATGGATCTCAAGACAAGCGACAGAAAGAACAGAAAGCAAATCAGCAGGCTTTCGAAATGCGATGATATAATCCCCGAACTCGAGAATACGATAAACAGGTTGCGGCACAGGGAGAAGATGATGATTCCCTTCGTGGCCCGCGGAAATAACATACACCGGTTTATAGGGGCAATCAGAGAAATTGCAAAGACCTCCGACAAAGATGTCTTTTTTGTCTATCTGGGTGACGAGACAAGCTTTAACGAAGGGAAACGCGTCGGCGACGGAGGAAATAAGGGAAATGAAAAACCGGGTCTTAGTTCGGCTTTTTTCAAGACCGGAAATCTTTCCGACCGAAAATCATCCGGCGCGGGCCCTGTTCCGGTTGAAAATATGCAGGAAAGAAAAGCCCTGGTCTTGATCGGGGCAACTCTCTGCGGCACAAAAGATCAGCACTACAGGCATGTAAGGGATATAGAGGAGAAACTGAACCAGTCGGCTATTTTCAATTCCAGTGACAACCGGGTGGATCTTATCACGGATCACGAAAGGAACCTGAGAAAGGATATAACTGATTCGTGGACAAATCCGATCATTAACAACGGTGCGCTACGCCATGCCCTGAGACAGGAGAGGTTCAGGTATTTCGCTATGAGAATCCCGTTTGCCGACAGAAACCTCAGAATTGAAGGGAGGAAGGAAGAATGAAGGCTTTTTCCAGGGAACATAAACAAATCGCCGCGTTCCTGGGAATAGGACTTATTGGTTGCGTGGCAGTGTATATTCTTGTTCTGAGACCCATTAGAATCAAGGTCGCCGATGACAGCGCAATGATCAGCAGGAAGCGTTCTGAACTGACTTCCCGCAATTGGCCGCTGGAACCCGACAGGCTTCGCGCCATCCTCGAACGCAACCTGAAGAAGCTGAACGGGACCGGTGATACCGCCGCGCAAAATGCGCGGGATGCCTCCGGACTGCGAAGAAAATCAGAACTCGTGCTTAAGGAGTGTACCGGCACTTTAATACCCAGGATTAAGAAGATATTCCAGAACCCCTCCGACTTTTTCAACGGGGTTACCAGGCTTGACTACGAGGAGGAATTTCTGGAATTCGAGTCGCAGCTGGCTTCGAGAGGAATTTTCCTCAGCGAGGATGTATTCGGAATCAGTTCAAAAACAGATTCGCCGCATATAGCGGAGATGCTGCTTCAGATATGGACCGTGGACGAGATAACGGATATAGCCTTCAAGAATGGGATCTTCATTGCCAGGGAAAAGGGAGTTTTTACTGTTGACGACCGCGGAAAAAGGCGTCCGGTCTCGAGAATACGCCTCCTTGAACCCAGGCGTTTCAAACTCCAGGAAAAGGGTTCCGTATATGTAACGGAATTCCCCGTAAGGTTGACCCTTATTGCCGACAGCCAGCGCCTTTCCGCAATGTTCAAACATCTGCAACAGGGCGATACGTTTCTGCCCGTCAACAGAATGCAGATAAATGTAATGCCAAGATTGCTGGAGCAGGAAGATAAGATTCAGATAGATTCGAGGACGCTGATGGTAGAAATAGAGTGTTCCTCGTTTTTCCGCGATCCCGGCGATATGCCCAGTTCCATCCAGCCTGAGAAAAAAGAGATTATCCCCGTAGGAGCCTGATTTGAACAGCATTAAAGCACATTTTGAAGATCTGAAAAAAAACTGGGAGAAGGCCCTGATGTACCTTTGCGGCTGCATGGCGGCTATTTTGCTTTTCAACCTGCTTCTCTCTATTGTCTTCGGTGAGAAACATCAGCCGAATTTCAGCGCGCCGGTATCCCCGCCCGCCGATATATTCGGAGACAACGCATTTACTTTCCTGCATGATCCTGTCCTGATTGGACCCGACGAGGACCCGTTTCGTTCGTCCTGCAGCGTCAAGATGCCCCAAAAAAGAAGAGTGCCTCGGGTTCAGAAGAGCAAACCCGTCCCTGTTAAACCGAAAAAAATGCATATCGTACAGTATAACGGATGGATGGGCTCTTCTGCAGGAAAGAAGATGGGATTTATCCGTATAACGGAACTGCCTTCCGGCAGGCTTGTTAAAAGCACGGCCGTGTCTCCCGGAGATACCGTAGGCGGAATGACCGTATCCGCAGTCGACGAAGACAGCATAATCCTCAAGAAGGCCAATGGCGAAGATGTGAAGATAGCTACTCATAAAACAATAAGAATAGAGGCAAAATGAATCCCGGCACTGCAAACCTGGCAAATGATGATTCGGTAATCAAGATTCTTTCCTCAAAAAAGCTTATAAGCAAACAGGAGGCTGAATCCGCGAGAAAACGCATGCAGCGCTCGGGTATTCCCGCGCACCAGGCTCTTATAGAGTTGGAATATTCCTCCCAGGAGGAAATCTACAGGGCGCTGAGCGAAGTCACCGGTATCCCGTTT
>CAZGYO010000206.1:0-5182 GCA_964530455.1 uncultured Victivallales bacterium | reverse complement strand
GGGCGGGTTACTAGATTATGAAGACTTTAAGCCTGCGTGCATGGTGGTGATGATTGCGGGACGCGGAATTTGCCTTTTAGCAGGAGGAGATCCGGGGGCTGACCTGTATTTTTTTAACTTAAGACTTTTTCTATAAATATGTTACAAATATCAATAAATAAAAAAGGCGTTTAAGAGGCTACAGCGCCGGAAACTCATGAAATAACGGGGGTAGGCCAGTAAAAAATGGCCGAATTCGTGAAATCCGCAAATTGTATTTCGCGCTTACAGCGCTTTTGCGATGGGGGAATCTTAACCACCCCAGCCCTTCGGACTGGGCTGTGTTATCCCGCGCCTTCAGCGCTATTTGCCGGCACACGTGGCCATTCGCCACGCCATAGCTTAGTGTTATGCCAAACAGCAGATGCGCTTTGAAGAACGTCTGAATTTCCGCCGAAAAACAATCAGCGCTTGGAGAACTGGAAGCGTTTCCGGGCTCCGGGCTGTCCGGGCTTTTTCCGTTCCTTAACGCGATCATCGCGTGTGAGCATGCCGCTGTTTTTAAGGACTGATTTGAGCGATTCGTCCTCTTTGACAAGTGCTCTGGAGATGCTGTATCTCAGCGCGCCTGCCTGGCCGGCGAGGCCGCCCCCCTTGATATTCGCGTTAATGTCAAATTTTGTCAGCGTGTCAGTGACGGATAGTGGCTGCTGAATATAGCCGACGAGAGCCTCTGTCTGAAAGTATTTGTCCATCAAAACGCCGTTGACTTTGATTTTTCCTGTCCCCGGCGACATCAGTACGGAACATGTCGCGCATTTTCTGCGTCCCGTCGCCTGTGTGCACTGTTTACTCGCGGGCATATTATGATTTCCTCTCTGAATTTAATTCAAGCTTTTCCGGCGCCTGCGCCCTGTGCGGGTGTTCTTCCCCGGGATAGACGCGAAGCTTGCTGAACTGGGATCTCCCCATGCGGTTGTGCGGAATCATTCCCCATACAGCGTCCTTTACCAGTCTCTCAGGTTTTTTCTCCCTTATTTCAGAGGCGCTGCGTTCTTTAATTCCGCTTCGGTAGCCGGAAAAATCAGTATAAGTCTTCTTTTCCTCTTTCTTCCCTGTCAGGAGCACCTTTGAGGCGTTTATAACGATGACGTGATTTCCCGTGTCTATGTGCGGGGTGTATGACGGCTTGTTTTTGCCGCGCAGGCAGTCCGCTATTCTGACGGCGAGGCGTCCAAGGGGGACATCAGCCGCATCAAAGAGGACGTGCTTTTGCTCCACTTCGCCTTTTTTTGCCAAATATGTTTTCATCTGTTTTGTCCGGTCATTTTCAGTTATCTTACTTGTCGTGTGCGGGATTTGTATCGTAATGCCTTTTTCTATCTTGTCAAACACGGAAAGCAAATGTTTTTATGATTTTGTTTGCTCGTGGTCAGTACTGGACAGTTTTCGAGTGTCTCAGCCCCGACCCCGACCTGGTTCACTGAATATGTACGGTATGCCCGCTACCGCATCGCACCGCGTCTCCATCCTCACTTTGAGTTCGCAGTCGTTGCTTAAAGAGCCAATTTCAAAACTCCCCGTGGCCGCCTGCCTGTGCGTCGCCTGTCGCCCAAGGGGTTGGGGCGGAGGCATGGCATGCGCCACGGCGGCACGCTGCGGCAACTACCTTTTTCACCCCGGATTTCCATGAGTTTCCGGCGCCCGGCGGTTTAGCTGTGCTTTATCATGACAAGGGTCTGGTCGTCCGCCTGAAGTGTTCCCCCGCAGAATTCATTGACTGTTTTCAGGACGTAGTCCAGGGATTCGTCTGGGCTCAGTTTTTTATCGCAGCACTCTTTGAAAAGACTTGTCAGCCGTTCAATACCAAACTCCTCGTCGTTGGCATTTACTGCTTCCGTGATTCCGTCAGTAAAAATAAGAATGTTCATGCCCGGCAGAAACATGAATCCCATCGAGTCCCATTTCTCGGTGTATTCTTCAGGAAGAAGCCCCAGGGCCGCCCCGTCGGGAAAGATATTTCTGACATCGTGCCCGGGCACGTCTATCAGGAGGTCCGTATGACCGGCCCTGACATATTCCACGGTTCCTTCCCGTTTGTCCAGCAGGCAGCACGCGATGGTTATGAACCGTTCGGCGTCCGTGTCCCTGTACAGGTTTCTGTTAAGCTCGGTCATCATTCGGCCCAGCGTGGTAAACCGGGCCGCATTAGACCTTATAAAGCTCCGTGTCATCGCCATGAGCATGCATGCGGGAATTCCCTTGCCGCAGGCGTCGCCTATGACGACGAGCATCCGGTTTTCATCGATCACGACAAAGTCATAGAAGTCCCCGCTCACTTCCTTGGCGGAGCGCGAATAGGCATATATGCTGAAAGGATCCCATACGGGAAAGTCGGTGGGAAGCAGAGAAGCCTGGATTTGTCTGGCGAATTCGAGTTCCTGGTTGATTCTCTGCTGTTTGCTGAGATTGGCGTATACCTTGACTATGTTGAGGGTCAGGAGCACCTGGGAGGAAATGAAACGCAGCGTACTGAACTGTTCGGGGGAGAAACTTCCGCCGAGCCGGTTATTCACGGCGCATATGACCCCGTAAAGCTTTCCTTCGCGAACCATCGGCACCCCCATGAATGTGCTTATATGCACGGGGCTCTCAAGATTCTCTGTCATCGGGTCGGATGCAGCGTCTGCTATCAGCAGGGGTTCCTGGGACTCGGCGATTTGCCCGACCAGTCCTTCTCCCAGCATAATCTTCTGTTTTCTCAGCGATTCTATTATATACTTCGGTTTTGTAAGAACGTAGTCGGACGAGCTGTGCATGGGGGGAAACGCCCCGGATATCCCCGCCGCACGGAGCCTGCCGTCTTCTTCAAGAGTAAAAATACACAGAGATTCCGCGGCTATCAGGTCCGATACGTAGCGCGCGGTATTGTTCATCGAACTCTCGATTTCTTCGACCGTGTTCAGGTTTTTCGAAAAGATCGAGAGAAAGTTTACAACCTCGTTCTTCTGGTGCAGCGCCATGTCGTATCGGTGTTTGAAGGCGTTGCTCTTTCTGTAGAGCGTATAGGCATACAGGGCAGTAATTACCAGGAGTATTGCCAGAAAGACTTCTATTCCGGAACCCATTTTTCTTCCTTCGAGAAATGAATTTCTATTTTTGAGCCGTTTTCAAGAGTCGCCGCGGTTCACGCGGAGTCTTGAAAACCGGCTCTCTATATGAGTATAAATACAGTAAACTACACCGTTTGGGCGATTTGTATAGCCTTTGGTCGAGCAAAGAGTGAGCAATCTAACCCCGTTATTTCATGAAAAATCGATATTTCAGGGTTAATGGTCTGTTTATTAACAGGTTGGGATCCGCTTGGGATCCGCAATCGGGCGTTGTCAGTGAAGCGACAGCGACAACGAGGAATTCCAGCCACGCCATGTTACGGACGGCTGATCCCCGCCGCAGATGGCCACGTTTGCACGGGAGAATAAGAAGACCGATTTCACCACGAAGAGCACGAAGGAACACGAAGGATGGAATTTGATGAGCTGTCGAACCGGATGATGGGCTGTGCGATCGAGGTTCATCGCGAGCTTGGTCCGGGGTTGCTGGAATCCACCTGTGAGCAATGCCTGGCGCGCGAACTGAAACTCAACGGCATCGCATTCCGCCTTCAGTGCCCACAGCTCAAGAACGCCATCAAACGTTTCGTTCTGTAATCCTTTGTGCTCTTCGTGTTCTTCGTGGTGAAAAAACGAATGTAAACATGCGCCACGGCGAAATGGCGGGCCTAGCCCGGTTTCATGAGTTTCCGGCATTCTAGCCTCTTAAACGCCCTTTTTATGGGCAAGAAACGCCTGCAAGAGCCCTTTTTTTATTTATTGATATTTGTAAAATGTTTATAGAAGGAGTCTTAGGTTTAAAAAATACAGGTCAGACCCGGTAACACCCGGGTAACGTGTAACGCAGTGCAGGTGTTACCCGTCTGTATCCCGCAGTGAATGCGGTGATCCGCATTTGGGGCATTGGACATTGTTTCCGGAGAAGTCCGGCGGGACCTTCAGTTTGAGTCCGCATCCGCAGGTTATGAACTGGAAGTTATTCATTTTAAGAAGTATATCGTTGGCGTTTCTGGTATTTTTTCTGCGGTCCTGTTTTTCCGGGGCCGAAACGCCGCGAAGTTCGAGTTCTTCCGCCGAACGGAGGCTGCGTTTCCCGATAACGTCGTTGCCCTTGAGTTTTCTGTAGGTTTCGTTGTAGTCGCCGAACCCGGCGCTGCCCATGTTTCTGAGGATCTTTATTCTTTCTCCGGCTGGCGGGTGTGTGCTGAAAAGACTGAAGGCTGAGGCTCCGCCGTGCGCTTTGAGCGGATTCGTGATGTACATGGGTGCGGTGACACGGTTTGCCGACTCGAGCTTGACGTGTGACGAGGATATTTTTTCGAGGGCCGATGCCAGGGCTTCGGGGTATCTGGTGAACGCGGCGGATGAAGCGTCCGCGAGGTATTCACGGCTGCGTGAACAGGCGAAATACAGGATTTGCGCGAATAGCGGCGCGAGAATCGCAAACACGATAGCTATCACAAAGAGTATGAGCTGCAGATGTCCCGCGCCGTCTCTGCTTGAGCGTGAGCGGCGTCTCCCCCCGAAAAGGGAACCGTAGAAGACGGCTCTTATAAAGAGGTCCGCGATTATCACAATTGCTCCGAGAAGTATCCCGGCTATGGTGAGAAACCGTGTGTCCTGGTTTTTTATGTGCCCGATTTCGTGGGCTATGACAGCCTGGAGTTCATCTCTTGAGAGGATTGAAAGCAGTCCGGTGGTTACGGCGACCGCCGAGTTTTCCGGGGTTCCGACGGCAAAAGCGTTCGGCGCTCTGGACTCCATGATATAGACGTCCGGTCTTTTCGCGAGATTCGCGGCCAGAGTCATCTCGTCGACGATATTCACCAACTGGGGCGCTTTGTCGTGCTCTACTTTTCGGGCGCCGGAAAATGCAAGCAGCAGTTTTTTTCCGCTTGACAGGGCGACGAGTGTCATTATGAGCCAGACGAACCCCGCGACGAAGACGCCCAGTAGAATGCCCCTTTCATCGGGAATCGTGCTGGCGCCTATAAGGCCACCGAGTAGCAGAAGGATTATCCCCATAAGAGATATGAGGATAATCGATTTTCTTTTGTTGCTCGCTATTGCTTCCCACATGGCTTTGTCCT
>CAZGYO010000205.1:0-5188 GCA_964530455.1 uncultured Victivallales bacterium | reverse complement strand
TGCTCTGGTTTTTCCAGGCCTGCGCAATAACACCGTCTGCCCCCTTATAGATCTTGTATTCCTCAGTCTCTTCCTAAGATCAAAGCTCCAGTTGCCGGGATATCCTGCGGTCTTGTGGCCGACGGCGAAGATCACGTGCTGATAACCGACATACTCGGATCCGAAGACCACTACGGCGACATGGATTTTAAGGTTGCCGGAACAAGTTCCGGTATCACCGGGTTCCAGCTCGATCTCAAGATAGCCGGTGTAAGCCTGGACCTGCTCTACGAAGCCATGCTTCGCAACAAGGATGCAAGAATGAAGATTCTCGAGGTCATGACAAATTGCATTGGCGCTCCGAGAGACGAGATGAGCCAGTACGCTCCCAGGATAGAGTCGATTAAGATCAATCCTGAAAAGATTGGCGCCCTCATAGGCCCCGGCGGCAAGGTGATAAACAAGATACAGGACGAAACCGGCGCCACCGTAGAGGTTGATGACGACGGGACGGTGAACGTCTATGCGACCGATTCGGAATCAATGAAGAAGGCGGTCGACGCGGTTAACGCCGTCACGGCAGAGGCCGAGATCGGCAAAATATACCGTGGCGAAGTAAAGACTGTCCGTGATTTCGGGGCGTTTGTCGAAATCGTTCCGGGCCAGGACGGGTTGCTTCATATTTCCGAGATGGCCAATTACCGTGTAGACAAGGTCTCCGACATATGCAATGAAGGCGACATGGTCACCGTGAAAGTCATTGATATCGATGATCGCGGCCGTATCAGGCTGAGCCGCAAGGCCGCGCTTGAAGAGATGGAGGACTGACCCGCGCGCACAAACGGGCTCTCCATCGAAAACAATGGGATGACACAAAACTCCCGGCATCCGGTCTATCCGGAGCCGGGAGTTTGATTTAGCATGGTAAAGCAGTTATTTTTCTTTGTGCTTTCCGGCCTTGTCCGGGTTGCGCGAAAACTGATTTTTAAGTCTAATTTTACTTTGCGAGGAGTTTTATGAGCGGGAAAAAGAAGTTTCCGGAAATATCCGAACTTAAACGAGGGGTGGAAGAGCTCATCGCAAGTTTCAACGTGCTTTTTCAGCGCCCTGAAAACGGGCGTCTTGTCCTTGTTTTTACGGAATTCTCCGAATTTCTCGGGACGTATAACCAGTTTCTGGAATCTGTTTTGCGCGAACTGCGCGAACTTGAAGAGGATCCTTCAGCAGCCGGCAGAATACGCTTGAAACTTGAAAGCGAGGCCGATTCCGTGGACTGTTTCAACTATATGATGGAACTCTGCAGGGATACTGGGTTCAAGGATATGCTCAATGCGTGCCTGCTCGAAGTGCTTACCGCCGGACGCCTGTTTTCTGATCAGCGCGATCCGTCCGATTGCCCGAATGCGTTGGTCAGCCAGGTAATGCACGCGCGTAGATTGTCCAGGGACGGCGTGCTGTTTCCCGTCCGGTACTGGGGATTGCTTAGATCTCTTGATAAGCCTGGGAAATCCGTTCTTTTCCGCCTGATAGAGTTTGACGAGAGCGCTTTCGACCCGGACGACGTGTTCGGGTTCAAAGGGGCCCGGCCTGAGAAGAAATGCATAGATTTGATACGGGAGGCCGCACAAAAATACGACCCGTTCCGCACGGAAAGGGTTTTCCGATATTCGGCAGGGGAATTTATTCCTTCGGAACTCGGGCCTATACGCGCGGTTGAGGATTTTTACGGCTACCCGGACGCCAGGAAGATATTCGCGGATTACTACGGGGATTTTGTGAGAACCGGGAAAAATCACCCACTGCTTATTTCCAGCCTGCCGGGGCTGGGGAAAACGCATTTTGCCATCTCCTACTGCCTTGCGCAGGAGGAACTGACCCTGATACTCCCCGAACCTTCAGACCTTGAGAGAGACCTGGTGGCTCTGCTGGGAAAACTCAAAAGACGTAAAAACAGGCGTTTTGTCCTTTTCTACGACGACATAGACGCGCGCAAGGTGGACTGGTACTATTTTCGGATGAATGTGGGTGGGAGCTTTGTGCTTCCGGAGAACATCGCCATCGTCATCGCGTCCAACCATGAGTTTCCGGCGAACATACTCAGCCGCGGCAGGGGATATACTTTTCCGATTTTCGACGAGATAATGTGCCAGGAAATGGTGCTGGATTTCCTGAAGTCTTTCGGCATGAAAAATCCGTCGGAAGAGCTGGCCTCGGTAATATCCGCCGATTACGTGGAGGAGTTCGGCCAGCACTTTTTCGAGGAACTCAGCCCTCGGACACTTGTGCGCTATCTCGACAGATACAACAGCGATATGAAAAAGAGGGAACGTATGCTCACGCTTTCCCGGGAGGACGTGATAGCACGGCCGGATTCCGAAGTGTTCTACGAAGCCAACCGCAATGTCATTGAACGACTGAAGAGCAGCATATGAACGGGCATCTGCAGAAGGATAAAATAATCGTTTTCGACGACGAATACTACATGAGACGCGCGCTTGACCAGGCGCGGATCGCGGCTTCACGCGGGGAGGTGCCTGTGGGCGCCGTGATTGTCGGGGAGCAGGGAATACTTGCCAGGGCGTACAATCAGGTCGAGGAACTCAAAGACGCAACGGCGCACGCCGAAATAATCGCAATAACACAGGCGGCGTCGGCTCTCGGCGACTGGCGTCTCGAAGACACGGTTCTGTATGTTACAAAGGAACCCTGCGCAATGTGCGCCGGAGCAATAATAAATTCCAGAATAAAACGACTGGTCTTCGGTATGCGCGACTCGCGTTCCGGATGCGCTGGATCCGCGCTCGATGTAATCGGACACCCCGGAATGCTTCACCGGGCCGAGGTTTCCGGCGGCGTGCTGGAAGATGAGTGCAAAGCAGTTGTACATGAATTCTTCGGCTCTGTCAGGGCGGAGAAAAGATGCATGACCGATGACGGTGGACGCGATGAATAGCCGCGAATACGCGACGGGGCTAACCCGTATATTTCAGAATATTATCAGATTCGTCTATCAGGCGTATTTTATCTCCTTTGATGCTCCACTCCCCAAATAGAGTGGCTTTGTGATGGTATAAATTTTCCCGTAGACAAAGAAAAAACGGATGCCTCGCTGCTACAGCACACTGGCTTCATGAAATTTCCGGGCTAATGCTTCTGTGGTTCCCAGCATCCTTCCTGAAGAGCTTTCCAGGAATGGGATGCGGTATCGTGTCCGACATACTCATAGGTGTTGAAGATATCGCCTTCGCCTCTTTGCCTGGGATCCCCTGTTTTTTCGAGGAATGCCTCGAGTTCTGATTCAAGGTCATCCGCGAGTTCGGAGTATTCTTCTTTCAGCGCGAGATTTTCCAGGCAGTGCGGGTCGTCTTTAATCTTGTATAGTTCTATGCCGGGTCGTTTCCCGAAACAGAGTTCGAAAAACTTGTCTTCGCCATGTGCGTGCATATCGAGAATTCGTTTTTTCGTAGGTGAATTGTCGCATCCCGGAAATCCCGTGTCGGGATGCCCCGCGGGCCAGCAGTCGGGGTCGTAGTTTTTTACGAGCAGGTATTCGGGAGTTCTTATGCATCTGACGGGGTAGCCCTTGTCATTTACCATGCCAAGGTCGTGCCGTTCCCTTCCCATGAAGGCTCGGTTTCTTGAAAGCGTGACCGTGCCGGAGTTATCGGAGAGCAGTATATCGTAAAGACTTTTCCCGGGCAATTCTTCGGGGATATCGATGCCGGCGGCTTCGAGGAACGTCGGCATGATATCGACGAAACTGCTTATGTCCCCGACTCTGCGTCCACCCTTGAGGGTTCCCGGACACATAGCGGCGAACGGAAGGCGGAAATCGTATTCGTACATCTGTCCTTTCACGCGCGGAAACGGAGCTCCATTATCGGAAGTGACGACTACCAGCGTGTTTTCGAGTTCTCCGTGCTCCTCCAATATATCCAGCATACTTCCCAGGTGCCTGTCGAACCATTCGACCTCAAAGGCATAGTCGAGCATGTCCTGGCGTACAATCTCTTCATCCGGCCAGTAAGGCGGCACCTGGTCTATCTCTTTTGAGTTTTTACCATGTGCGGCGCCTTCGCCGGGGGTGTATGGACGGTGCGGTTCGAAAGCCCCGTACCAGAAGTAGAAGGGTGCGCCTTCGGGGCGTGAATCGAGGAACACGCGGAAGTTCGCCGCGTAATCATTTGAACTAATTTTTGAAGCATCCGGCGGGGTAAGGGTTTTTTCGTTGTAGGCCTTGCCTGCGGGGTTCCTTGTACGTCCGCGCCGTTCATAGTCTCCGGGCCCCCAGCCTTTTCCGGTGAATCCGACATGGTATCCGGCTTCCTCGAGTATATCTGGAAACACGGTGAACTCGTCTTTGCCGGGAAAAACGCACCAGTGCGTACAGGCCTCTTTCAACTGCCATGTGTGCATTCCGGTCAGGATGCTGGCGCGCGAGGGCGCGCATTTGGGGTTTGTCGTAAACATGTTTTCGAAAAGCACGCCGTTTTCCGCGACGCGGTCGAAGTTTGGTGTTCTGACAAAGCTGTGTCCGTAGGCGCTGAAATGTGATGCGTCGTCTGCTATCGCGAAAAGGATATTCATGCCGGTTACCTCAGGTACGCGGCGCACGGCGGCACCTGTCTCGGGTCTCCGGTATGCGCGGCCTGGTGCGGAAGCGTGCCAGCCTCGGATTCGGCGAATTCGGTGAGTTTTTCGACTATATCCGGATGTTCTTCCGCGATATTCGCATTTTCTTCAGGATCCTGCTCCACATCATAGAGCTGACAGGGTTCGGAAAGGTCGACCGCGTTTCTTATCATGTTCCATTTTTTCGTTCTTACGCTTATATGTTTCCCCCATGCGACAAGAATCTTTTCGGGGAGTTCAGCATCCTTTTCCAGGACGTTTCGACCGTCAATATCCGGTAGCCCGTCGACATCGATTCCCATGCCGGCGCAGATTGTCGGGAATACGTCCTGGTGCTGAACGAAGCCGGCGCGTCTTTCCGGGGCGATCCCGGGATGTGAGATCAGCAGCGGTATTCCGGTGTTGTACTTGAAAAGCCTGTTGCCGGCTTTTCCGAAACGTTTTTTATCCCAGAGTTCCGTGCCGTGGTCGCTAGTGAAGATTATCACCGTATTCTCGCGAAGTCCCATTTCGTCGAGTTTGTCGATGAACCGACCAATCCATTTGTCGATGAATGTGAGGTATCCGTAGTACAGGG
>CAZGYO010000204.1:0-5200 GCA_964530455.1 uncultured Victivallales bacterium | reverse complement strand
TCGGGTCTCGGGGCGCAGACTCCGACAAAGTCCGTCGGCACGATCTCCCCGTTTTCGCCTTTGGTGACGAACTGCATGCATATGGGGTTGACGCGCACGGTGTCGTGTTCTGTCAGGTCGGTGTTTTTAAGGGTCGCGGTAACGGCTATCGTCAGGTTGCCGGAGACGGTTTCCGCGCCGGGCATCGCCTCAAGGTACAGTGTTGCGGTATTGTCCTCGCCCATACCGATATCTTCGGCCTCAAGTACAGTTGAAGACGGAATGAAGTCGCCTTCGCTTCCGGCGGAGTCCTTGTTTCTTGAGGCGGCTTTGTTTTTCCAGAGCCTGAGCCATCCGGAAGCCGGGCTGTATTCGTAGATCGGGTTCCCGTCCTCGTCCTGTCCGGTCTCGGCACGTTCGACGGAGGCTGGATCGGACGCCGAATACGTGAATTTAAATTCGACGGTATCGGCGTCGAAGTCTTCGGGCAGGGCAACAACAACGGGAACAAATTCGGGTTCTGCATCGGTAATTTCATCGTCTTCGTCAGTGTCGTCGAACGCGTCGAAGCCGTCCGCGAAGTCCGGTATGCCGTCGTAGTCGAGATCGCCGTCGTTCACCTGGAACATCTTCCCGGGGTCGTCCTCCTCGATATTATCCTCCGCGTCCGAACGGTCCGGGGGGGCAAGCTGGTTGTCGTTGTCGCTGTCTATATCAAGGTCGACCTCCGGGGCGCCCACTACCACTATTTCACATGAGGCGCCCTGTGGCGTGGTGACGGTGTAGATGCCCGGTTTTGAGGCGGTGAACACGCCGGAACCGGTGCCGGTGCCGTGGTTGGAGACCGCGGCGTCCGGATCGGAACACTGTATGATCGAAGGTATGTGCAGGTATATGGTGTCTCCATCATCCTCGAAGTATTCACCTTCATCGTATACGCCGTTGCCTATCCAGTCATCGAACTCTTCGCCTTCGTCCCATACGCCGTTGCCGTTAAGGTCTTCGAACCACTCGCCCTCGTCGTAGACCCCGTTTCCGTCGTCCTCGAAGTATTCGCCGTAGTCGTATCTGCCGTTTGCCGCGCTGTACTCGTCATCCCAGCTCGGAAACGAGTACTGGGTGTCGGCGGAGATCTTTATTTCCTCGCCGACCTCGGCGGTGGTCTTTTCGGGGGTGACTGTCGCGATATCCTTCGTGAAGTTCCGGGAGGTTTTCCGCGCGTAGACGTATCCTCTCAGGGCGTTACCTGCATGTGAATATATGGTTTCCGCATCGTCCCCGTATATCACGTAATTGACGCTGTATCCGTCGGTGTCGTATTCGGAATATCCCGCGCTGAGTTCGGGATTTGCGAGGCTGTCCAGTTCCCCTTTGAGCTTTTCCAGGTTTGTCGGGAACTCAACGGTCTCTTTTCCCGAACAGTAGCCCTTGTTGGTCCAGAAGCATTTATCGTAATCCCATCCCGGGTCGGCTTGCACCGTTAGCTTCGTTACCCCGCCGTAGAACAGAGTAAGGCTCCAATGCTGGGAGTGGATGCAGCTCTCTCCCCCGCCTATATAGTAGGAGCCAATCTCCTCGTACCAGGTCCAGGTGAAACCCATGCCGAAGCCGTATTCTTCGTCAAAAACGTCGTATGCAGGGTTCGCGTTGCAATTTTTCGCCTCCTGAACGGCCTCCTCCCAGCTTGTTTCGCTGCTCCCGCCTATCATCCAGTACTCTTTCTCGATGTCCGTGATATTGAGAACGCTTGATGGCGACACTTCGACCCAGAAACCTCCGTCTATTTTGCCGAGTTCGGTTTCTATCTCATCTATCGCGGGGTCCGGGACCACGTCGTTCTCTATGGGCCACCAGCTGCCGCCGGTGGGAATCTCCAAATTGTCCCATCCGGGGTCTTCGCCCTCGAAATAGCTCAGGCGCACCGTCGGGTCCTCCTCATAGAACCTGTTTCCGAAATCCCCCAGCGCCCCGCGAAGCAGCCCCAGATCGATTCCGCCAGTCCAGTCGATCTGGTTGAAGCCCGGAGTTTCAACGAGAGTCAACCGCATGTCCTCTATTTCCTTTTTATACGTATGCGTGTCGTGGAACGGAAGCGGAGTAAAGGTGGCCGTAACGGGTAAACTTGTATTGCCATTCGCGTCTACGGTCGCGACGGACGCCGCATGTTCTTCGCCGGGGTTCAGGCCGGAAACGGCAAAGAGGCTGTACGCGGATGTCTCGGCGGTCCCGCTGAACACTTCGGCGCCCGAAGAATCCGCTACACTTACCGCGTATCCCACGGCGCCGCCCGAGATAGAGGCGGGCCAGAGAAGCGTCGCGCCGTCGCCTTCCGGCGACAGATAGGCTTTGAGTTCGGAAGGCGCGGCAGGCGGGCTTGCCCCGTTCTCCGCGTCGGTGGTCGCAACCGGCGGAAGAACCAGAAGAACAGCGCATGAGATCAGGATACAGAAGAGACCGCGGAGGAGATTTTCTGAAGAAAACATTTTTACCCCTTTACATTTACTTTTAAATGAAACATATCGAACCGCGACGCGCTACGCGTTCCAGACGCGGCAGTGAAAAGACACGAATACTTGTCTGTGCGGATTTTGCGGAGAGTGTTCCCACGGGAATAGCGGGATTTTCGGGTTCCCCTGCCGCCGCCATGGCGGGTATCGGTTTTTCAAGCCCTATGCGCCTCATTTACACCTCCAACAAGCCAAAACACTCATTCATTTCCAACAGAATATACACACAAATACATCGATGCAAGCTTGTTGCGAAAAAAAGTTCAAATAAGTCCATATTGAGAAAATTTCTCAATCTCGACACAAGTTTTTCGGTGCATACTGGAGGACGTTGAATACAGACGACAGATGCTCAACGGGGCAATCCATTCGGTGCCGTTCAAATGTGACTTTCTTATAATAGTGGGTATCAAATAATAAATGCTTTAGGATAAACTAACACTCTTACCCGAAAAAGCCAGCCACATCAGAAGTCCAGCGATGCCTTGTGCGGTGAGAAGAAAGACTGCGCGGTGATCACGCCCCTGCTCTGTCTGCCGAGCAGGCGCATCTGCTTTTTTTCGCTGAACTCACTCCACTTGCCCGTTTAAAGCGCTGTTATGAGAGCCAGTGCGGTGCTGAGCACGGCTTTGCCCTCCGCGTGAAAAATTAATATAACCTCTTAATAAACAGATCATTAACCCTAAAATATCCATTTTCCATAAAATAGCGGGGTTAGAGGCGTTTCCTCGCCTTTTCGAGAATCTTCCGGGCGATCTCATCGCGCTCGGATTCCTCGGAATAGGGTTTCTGGCGCCAGTTCCAGTGAAAACCGTCTTCAGGATGACGAGGAATCATATGCAGGTGCGCATGCATCACCACCTGTCCGGCACAGGCGCCGTCTGCGAGATGCAGGTTGAAACCGTCCATGTCAAGCGCCTTTTTCGCGGCAAGTCCGAAAAGAGAGCCCAGCGCGAATATCCTGCCCGCGACAGCCTCCGGAATGGTCGAGGCGCTATTGTGGTGTTCGTTGGGAATTACCAGAAGATGCCCCGGATTGACCGGCGCTATGTCCATGAAGACAGTGGCAAGATCGTCGCTGTGCAGTTTTACGCAGGGAATTTCATCTCTTACTATCTTGCAGAAAATGCAGTTTTTCATTATCCTCTCCCGTAATTTATCCGGTTTATTGGCTCCACGTATGATACTTGAATCACCAAATTGACTGTGAACGCGTGCTCAGCTTCCTGTACGTGTTAATGTCTATGCGGGTCATCTCTTTCGGCGGGTCCTGCAGGTCAAATTCAGGTATCGACTCCGCCTTTCCAGAAACATAGTCCCTGATACTCTTCCCAAGCGTCTCAAGCCTCCCGGAAAGGCCGGCCAGCCGCGTGTCTAGTACCTCAAGACCAAAAGGTTTCCGCTCGGAAAGCCAGTATTCCATGTATTTTCTGCGGAATTCGCGCATCTTCCGTTCCAGGAAACTGAGGGGTTTCGTCTGCGCGCGCAGTGTACTCAGATCTCTTTCCAGGTATGCGGCCCTGGCATTGGAGAAGATTCTGACCTTGTGCGCGATTATCTCGGAGAAAAGGGATGATATGTGGAACAGTTCCGGACGGTTCCCGCCCGCGATAGCCACCGAACGCAGTGTTTCGCTTTGTGCGGTATAATAATCGAAAATATCAATCCCGTCCACAACCCTGCTTACGATTCCCATCAGCGGATCGTCGTAAAAAAGCATTTTCGCAGTCGGTTCCAGCCCCGTCCGCATGCGGCTTTTTGACGGAACCTGCTCAAGCTTGTATATTTCTTCGTATATCTCGCGAGGTGTCTCGCATATGTTTTCCGTGCGGAGCTGCCAATGCTTTTTTTCCAGTGACGGATTTCTGCACAGCGAGAAATACAGGGAAAGCGCCGGATAGTTGAGATTGAAGAAACACTCGTTGCCGTCGTCGCCCCATACAGTGACAATACTCCTGCGGATTCCGCATTCGTGCGCGGCCTTCATTCCGGCAGTCAGCGTTTTTTCCGCCTGGCTGAAATCCGGCCAGTAACGGCCCCAGCAATGCACCCCGGGAGCGAAGAACGGATCGTAGCCGAGTTCGCGGAAACGTTCTATCTCTTTGACGTATTCTTTCTTCTCCGTCCTGTCATAGCACCAGTAGACCATCTCTATGTCACGGGGAAGCATGTCTGTTTCCGACTTCTTCATGGCAGCTTCACCGCTGTGGCCCAGGATGAAATCACCCCACATCATCGGTTCAAGGCCGAGCCTGGAGCACATCTCGCCCGTCCGGGCGATGTGTCCGGCATATATTTTGAGCGGGTTCACCGGAGTGTCCGCTTCAAAAGCGTTTCCCCTGCCTATACCCCAGACCTCGTCCATGCCAAGGTGTATTCGATGCGACTTGTATGGCGAAGCGGCTTCACTGAGCATTTTTTCCAGTAACTCATAGGTCTTTTCATATTTTGCGTTCAGCACGCGTTCGTTGTCGCGGTACTCTGCATAGGCCTGGTATTTCAGGAGTTGTTCGAGATGTCCCAGTGTCTGCATGCACGGAAAAAGCTCCACGCCTATTGCTGATCCAAACCCGTCTAGTTCACTCAGTTCCTCTTTGCTGTACCTTCCACGCCCGTATCCGAAAAGATCGTGACCTTCAACCTCATAGGTATCCTCCGTCTAAAGGCAGAACCCGTTCATCCCCATCAGCGCGAGTCTCAGAATCGCCCTTTTC
>CAZGYO010000203.1:0-5215 GCA_964530455.1 uncultured Victivallales bacterium | reverse complement strand
CCCGCGTTAAACTTAAGAGACTTTATCCTACACTACACGTGTGACATGACACTAGAGCCAGTTTCAAAACTCCGCGTGAACCGCGTTTGGCAGCGCAGCCCGCGCCTGTCTGCGTGCCTGCCTGAGCGACTACGCTCGCAGTCAGGCGACGCACAGGCAGGCGGCCACGGAGAGTTTTGAAATTGGCTCTGATAGTAATTGTGCTGTCGTGCGCGAACAGGGGGGATTATCCGTTGCCTGACACTTGTTTTTCAGTTTTACTATGTTACCTTATTTTGAGAATGTCCAGAATGATTCTCAACTTTTCGATAATAAACCACAGAACGGAGTCTTACAAACAGTGCGAAGATCGCAGATAAAAATTTTTTTCGCCCTTTTTCCGCTTCTCTGCGGGTCTGCCTCGCCAACGTCCTGTGCCGGCGACGCCTTGACAGCAGAACCAAAACCGGGCTGGCGGGAAAGCTTCGACGCTCCGGAGATCAGCGAAAAGGAAAAAAGCGAAGACTCCGAAGAAAGCCTGCTTCCGGAAGGATGGGAATTAAGGGGAAAACCCGGAACCCCTGCCGCCGTGTTCCGTGTGGAAAAGGTAGGGGACAGCACCGTTCTCCGCATGAAAGCCGACAAGGCCTCGGCAAGCGTTCTCTGCAACCCGGAGAATGTCGACCTCAAAAAGTTCCCTGTACTCAGTTGGAGGTGGAAAGTCAATGTGCTCCCGGAAAATGCCGATGGCCGAAAAGAGGAGAAAGACGACCAGGCAATAGGGATATATGTCGGCACGGGATCCTTCTTCAGAAAAAAAAGTGTCTCCTACAGGTGGGATACCCTTACCCCCAAAGACAGCGCCGGGAAATGCTCCTACGGTGTCGGCACAATAAAAATAAAATGGTTCACTCTCAGGAACGAGAACGACGGAACCGGGAACTGGTATGTGGACTCTCGAAACATTGCCGAAGACTTCAAAAAAGCCTGGGGCGAATGTCCCGACGAGTTCTATATCAGCATATCCTGCAACAGCCAGTACACCGGCACAAAAGCCGAAGCTGTAATCGACTGGATAAAACTCGTCCCGGCCGAAGGCGCGCCTCCGCGCCCACGGGATGAACAAAAATAATCCTCACCCACCCAGAATATCCTCAAAAACTGCAAGTAGCTTATTTACAGAGGGTCGTGAATTCGTGACATTAGAGCAGTTTCAAAACTCCGCGTGAACTCCCGGGGTTGTTGAATTTTTAACCGCTTTTCAAGGACAAAGAGCTTGATTTCAACCACTACAGCAATAAAGTACCTGCATAAATACTTAAATGAAAAGAGTGTTCATGTGAACAAAACTGATTCGGAAAAACTGGCCAGGATATTTAAAGTTCTTTCGGTTGGCAACAGGGTGCGAATGCTGGGTTTGCTCAAGGAGCGTTCACTCTGCGTGAATGCGCTGGCCCGGATTATTGGCATTAGTCCGGCGGCGGTGTCGCAGCATCTGAGAATACTCCGGGACGCCGATATCCTCAAGCCTGAAAAACGGGGCTATTATGTGCATTACCGTGTTAATGAAAAAATTTTGGAAAAATGGCGGGAGATAGCGGAGAGATTGCTTCAAGTGAGGGATCGCGATACTATCTGATTTTATCTGAAGACTTGGGATATGGCGATGTTTCCAATATAAAACCTTTAATCGAAGAAATCAGCAAACTGTTGGATGCATATATGCATTCCATCTTGAATTATAAATTATAAATTTATTTCAAACATTTAGTTAAAAAGTAAAACACTAAAATGGGAATTACGAAATGCGCAAAATTGCCGCAAATCATTGTCCTGCCGACAATGATTTATACTCAAGCGAGACGCTTGAGCTACGAGAGAACAGCAAATTTTCCGCATTTCGCAATTTTCTCAAAACACTAAAAAAAGGAGCATGAAAATGTGTGACAAAAACAAATGTTGTTGTCAGCAACCGGAAAAACTCGAAGGCAATCCCGCGGAATGCAGTCCGACCCAGGTTCGGGAATGCCATGGCAAGGTGGATTCGCATCCATGTGTGGAACCCGGGGATTGTGAACATCCCGAACGCCTGAAAGGCAAGCCGGGAGAATGTTCTCCTGAACAGATTCTGGAATGTCATGGGGATGAGGAACATCCCTGTTAACCGAAGAGCTGGAAGTTCCGAATCTGGAATTTTAGAAAATAATGAATTGGACAAATGTATAACTAAAAAGGAGATGGCATGAAACTTGGTATTATCATAACGCAAACGGAGCCCGAAACAGTTTTCAACGCATTGCGGCTGGCGCTTTACAGTCTGGAACAGGGAGATAAAGTCCGCATCTTCCTTTCAGGAAAAGGGGTTGACATCGATAAGATTGAAGATGTCGCCTTTGACGTGAAGGATTATGCGCAAAAAGTTCTTGACGCAGGCGGTGAATTTCTGGCCTGCGGGGCCTGCCTGAAACTGCGGAATTCCCAAGGTTCTGAAATCTGCCCTCTTTCAACGATGAAGGACCAGTATGAAATCGTGCGTGACTCGGACAGGGTGATCACGGTATGACCGGGGCTGAACAATTGCCGGACTATTATTCCACCGTTGCCGAAGACCTGATTGGATTTTGCGGCTCTGCCGGCGGCGCAGAATCGTGGTCTCGGGAGCCTCATTGCTGTCGAAGGCACAGCGGAACGCATCCCGCGATGCCTGATGAATCGGTGGATGTCGTTGTCAGCCGTGGATCATTCTACTTTTGGCAGGACCGCGCAAAGGGATTACGAGAAGTTCGGCGAATACTTCGGCCGGGCGGCCATGCCATGATTGGCGGCGGTCTGGGAAGAAACTATCCTGAATGGGCCCGTCGTGAATTCATCAACAGGAAACGGAAATCCGCTGACAGAAATGGTCCGGCAGCTGCCTGCAAATTTGCCGAAGCCCGCAGCTCGGAGACCTTCCGGCGACTGGCGGAGGAAGCGGGCTTGCCTGCTTTTGAAGTAATCGGCGAAGGTGGTCTCGGCCCTGACGACCCAAAGAGCGGTATCGGCATTTGGGTACGATTCCAAAAGGAAACAGATAATGACAAAAAAAGACAGTAAAATTATTGAAGTCAGCAGTCTGGCCAGGCAGTTTGCCGGAGTGCAGGCTGTCGCGGGGATTGACTTTGATGTTTACGATGGCGAAGTCTTCGGTTTCCTCGGCCCCAACGGCGCAGGGAAAACCACGACCATCAACATTCTCACAGGCTTGGCTCGTTCGGATGAGGGAACAATAAGAATTGCCGGAATTGATTGTGCCAGAAATACCAAAGCCGCACAGCAGTTGATGGGAATTGTGCCTGATGACAGCAATCTCTGGCCGGAATTAAACGGTTTTGAGAATCTCAGTTTCTGCGGTGCTATTTACGGTATGAGCCGCGGAGAAAGAGAAAAACGCGCACGGGAACTGCTCGAAACCTTCGGCTTGTCCGATGCCGCAAAACGTAAGTTCGGCGGCTATTCTAAAGGGATGAAACGCAAACTGACTATTGCCGCCGCCATAATTCACCGTCCGAAGCTGTTATTTCTGGACGAACCGACCACCGGAATTGATGTGGCCAGCGCCCGCCAGATTCGCTCATTGCTGCAAGAGCTGAATAATTCAGGCACGACAATTTTTCTCACGACACACTACATTGAAGAAGCCGAACGGCTCTGCGACCGGGTGGCCTTCATTGTCGAAGGAAAAATTGTCCGGGTGGACACAATTGAAAATCTGGTCAGGGATGTTCAGCGGCAACGGGTGATACAGTTGACGCTGAACCGTTCATACAATACCGCCGCTAAACCGGAAAAAGAGGGCGAAGAGGAGTTGACCGGCAAGCTACGAGTTGCCTTTCCGGAAATCGAATTCGAGCCCGTGTCCGACAACGCTATAAGGGCTTTATCCATGACCACTCTGCCGCTCGCTCCCCTTATCAGGTTTCTGGAAGAACGCGATATGGATGTTACCGAAGCCAGAGTAATCCGTCCTTCGCTGGAGGAGGTATTTGTAAAAATCACGGGAGTGGCAATGGAGCAGATGCGTAAAGAGAAAGAACAGGGCAAACCGAAAGGAGCCGGCGCATGAAAACCTGGATAGCATTCTGGAACATTTTAAAGAAAGATATGCGTAATTACTATCTGAAACCGCCTAATATCAGCTGGGGCATTATCTTTCCTCTCGCCTGGACATTGATGTTTTTTATCAAGTCGGGTTCGGAATTTGCCGAAATACGTTCGATTCTCCCGGGAATTGTCGCCATGTCCGTTCTTTTCGGGACGACATCAATGCTGGCGGTCGTCATCACCTTCGAAAAGAAAATGCGTTCCTATGAGCGGCTGTTGCTGGCTCCGATTCCGCTGGAAGTCCTGATGCTGGCCAAAACTTCCGGTGCAGTTCTTATCGGCATAGCCAACGGATTTGTTCCGGTGATTATGGCGGCATTTCTCGTCGATTTATCAGAAGTCGCCTGGGGAGAGATGCTGGCTGCGGTTATCCTGATCAGTGTCAGCTCTACCTTTCTCGGCCTGTTCGTTGCCGTCTCCGTAAGTGAAGTATTCGAGGCACAGACTTTTTCAAACTTTTTCCGGTTCCCGATGGTTTTTCTCTGCGGACTTTTCTTTCCAATTGCGGCTTTGCCCTTTTTCCTTCAGCCTCTTTCATATATTATCCCTTTGACTTACGGTGCCGACATCCTTCACGGGGCGATCAACCAAAACGCACGAATGGCATTGACTTTAAATCTTGCGATTCTCGCGGGATTCTGCGTCATTCTTTTTCTGATCAGCATTCGAAATATCAGGCGGAAGTGGATATATTGAGAGCCAGTTTTGAAACTCCACGTGAAGCGCGTTGGCAGCGCGGGCGCGGCAGACTGGCTTTGTGAAAGTGAGGAATTGTGAAATTTCACCCTGTAGGCAGGCTGAAGATGCGTAAAAACATAATAATCATTCTGGCAGACCAATTGCGCCGCCATGCGCTGGGCTGTTACGGTGACCCGAACGTATCGACCCCTAACATCGATGCACTCTCGGATAAAGGCAGCAGGTTTACCGCGGCGTGCAGCACGTACCCGGTCTGTGTCCCCTTCCGTTTCACTTTTATGACCGGCGAATACGCCCATACCCGCAGAGTTCCCACTCTCGGCTGGCGGATGGACCCCTCGGAACGAAGTCTTGCCGACCAATTCAACGATGCGGGTTATCACACGGTTTATGTGGG
>CAZGYO010000202.1:0-5246 GCA_964530455.1 uncultured Victivallales bacterium | reverse complement strand
GTGGCTGGCGCTTCTCGGCGCATCGGGCAGCGGCAAAACCACTCTTCTCAATATCATCGGCGCGCTCGAGAAGCCGGACTCCGGGGGTATAGATATCAACGGAATCAACCATAGACGCATGACCGCCCGGGAGGCCGCCACATTCAGAAGGAGGTCCCTCGGTTTCATTTTTCAGGCCTACTACATGCTTCCGGAACTCTCGGTCCTGGAAAACGTCGCTCTGCCCGCGAGACTCGACGGAAAATGGGGGCGGAAGGTCAGGGACAACGCCGAATCCCTGCTCCGGGACGTCGGGCTCGGAGAGCGAATGGAACACAAAGCCGTGGAACTCTCCGGCGGGGAACAGCAACGTGCGGCCATCGCAAGAGCCATGATAAATGACCCCGAACTCATACTCGCCGACGAGCCTACTGGGAACCTGGACTCAAAAACAGGCGCGGGAATACTTGAAATCTTTAAAGATTTGCATGATAGTGAATCAGGAAAGACACTCATTATGGTCACTCACGACGCAGATGTGGCCGCTATGGCTGACAGAACAGTACATATGAAAGACGGGAAAGTCGTCGGCGCGGACCGCGCGTGCGAAAAATCTGAAACTCAACACGGGGAATAAAAAGATGAAATGCGAAATATGCAATGAAAACGATGCCACGATACACATCAAGGAAATCGTAGGTGGCAAACAGAAAAGCCTGCACATATGCCCGACATGCGCCGCGGCGAAAAACAAGGACGAAAAAATTTTCGAAGGCCTTAACCTTGCCGAAATACTTTTTAACGTGTCCTCGCAACTTTCCGAATCCGCCCTGCCGGAAGGCGAAATAAACCACGACAGCAAAATGACGAGTTCACCACACGCGACTGTAAGCTGTTCGATTTGCGGATGGAACACCCTGAAGTTCCAGGAGACAGGACACCTCGGCTGCGCCAACTGCTACGAGGTGTTCAGGAAAATTCTCGAACCGGCGTTCCAGAACATGCACAAGGGCGCCATGCATCTCGGAAAAGAACCGGGCGCGGAAGCCGGAAAATCCAGCACAAGACTCTCGATGCAGATCATGCAGCTCCAGAAACAGCTGCAGCAATGCGTGGCCAGAGAGGAGTTCGAGGAGGCGGCTAAACTGCGCGACAGAATAAATGAACTTAAAAACAAAGTCTCTAAAAAGACCACTTCATGACATGAACAAAAAAATCGACAAACTACTGAAGCATCGCATGAGCTGGCTTCTCGACAACGGGCCTGAAGATGCTATCGCGGTAAGTTCCAGAATACGCCTTGCCAGAAATATACGCGATATCCCGTTTCCAGCAGCCGCCGGACAGGAACAGCTGATCCGCGTGATGACGGCCGTGCTTGTGGCAACGGAACGAAGCGGCTGCATTGAAGACCCCATAGAACTTGAGATGATGAAACTCGGGCCGCTGGAACGGCGCCTGCTCCTTGAAAGACATCTCATAAGCCGCGAGTTCAGCGAAATCCAGAGGGAGTCCGCACTTATAATATCCAGCGACGAGTCAGAAGGAGTCATGGTCAACGAAGAAGACCATCTGAGGATACAGACAATACTCCCGGGCATACAGCTCAAGGAAAACTGGACGATTATAAACAAAATAGACAACTCCCTGTCAAAGGAACTGTCCTTCGCCTTCCACAAGGACTACGGGTTCCTTACTTCGTGCCCCACAAATGTAGGCACCGGAATGCGTGCTTCGGTCATGCTGCATCTGCCCGGACTCGTTCTTTCCGGACATATCGCCGCGATCGGCCAGGCAGTGAACAAACTCGGCCTCGCCGTGAGGGGAATATTCGGCGAAGGATCCGAATGCCTCGGAAACCTGTTCCAGGTCTCGAACCAAAGCACACTGGGCGAAAGCGAAGAACAGATTGTCGGTCGTCTCTCGTCACTCATCACACAGATAATAAGCCACGAAAAAAACGCGCGGAGCAAGCTGCTCGAGTCAAAAAAGAACTTCCTGCTCGACCAGATCGGGCGCTCATACGGCACCTTGTCATATGCATACAGAATAAACAGCCAGGAAGCCCTTAACTCTCTCTCTCTCCTCAGGCTGGGCGTCGATATGGGAATGTTCTCGAGCCTGGACATACACACAATCAACGAACTCTTTATCCTGGCACAGTCGGGGCACCTGCAGAAATTCGCGGATAAACAGCTCGAATCCATCGACCGCGACATCTTCCGCGCGGAACTCATAAGGCAACGCATCAAACCTGTCGAGAACAACAACAGCGGCTGAAAAAGACAGGAGGGATTTTGTGGAAATTTTTGTAACCTGCTGCCTGGCCCTGCTCGAAGCAACATTCATCATGGTCGGTTTGCTGCTGCTTCACAGCCTCCGCAGACAGATCGGAAGCGCGGCCTTTTACCTCGCGATCGGCCTACTTCTCATATTCACACAGCTGGTAAGCGTGACCGGGCTGAAAGTCGTGACGGGATTCCCGGGAGCCGACTTCTATATCGCTTCAACCATCCTGTTTCTGCCCTACCTCGCCGCCCTGCTCGTTATATATGCCACCGAAGGGACAGTCAGCGCACAGCGCCTTATCATTGGCGCGATATTCGCACTCGGTTTCTACGTCTATATTTCATACCTGACTCAGGTACAATGCACCTGGGCAGGATTCAAAATCTCCCAGGGGCCCTCGGCGGACTCGCTGGCATATCTCCTCGGTAAAAGCCAGAAAACCATGGCCGCGTCAATCGTGGCCCAGGCTCTGGACCTTTTTCTGATACCGATCTTCTTCCAGCGCCTGAAAAACGCAGGATGCAGAATATTCATCTGCATACTCGGAGCGCTCATGCTCACGCAGATCGTCGACTCCTTTATTTACGCCACGGTCCTTTACTGGGGAGAACCCTCCTCATGGTGGTTCTTTATCGAGTCCTCATACATAGCAAAGGCCTTTGCCACGATCTGGCTCAGCGTCATCGTCGGCATATACCTCTCAAAAATAGAAAAAGAACGCCCGGGCGAAGGCAGAGGGACGCTGGATATAGTCTTCGCGTTCCTCGGAAGCTACGGACGCGCCAGAGACCTGCAGAGGAACGTGCAGGAATGGGAGGGCCGGTACAGGACAGTAATAGAACACGCCAGCGACATCATTCTCCTTCTGAACCGCGAAGGAGTTATTCTCGATGCCAACCAGAGCGCCATAAATTCCTTTGCCGCGCCTGACAAGGAATCGCTGATAGGAAAAACCTTCAGTTCGTTCCTGGTCGATACAGACCAGCATCCATCCATGATCTCCAGTCTCTGGACAGAGAACTTCAAACCCGACGAGACACACTTTTTCAGGAACCTTCAGTACCACGCAAAGTCTTTGGACGGCAGGATACTCGAACTGGACTGCTCCGTCTCAGTCATAAAAATCGAGGCCGCGCCAATGCTCATAATGTTCGCGAGGGACTTCAGCGAACGCAACAGAATGAACAGGGAACGCGAGGAACTCCAGGAACAGCTCGGGCACGCCCAGAGACTCGAGTCGGTAGGACAGCTCGCAGGGGGCGTCGCGCACGACTTCAACAACTATATCCATGCGATACAGGGCCATCTGGATATTCTCACATACATGCACGGGATAAGCGACCCCAAAATAGAAAAGCACCTGGACAACATCAACAAGATAACCATCAAGGCCGAACAACTCACAAAACAACTCGTCGGCTTCGCGCGGAAAGGCAAATACAAGATCGAAGTTATCGACCTCGAAGAGATGATAAAAGAAACAGCAAGACTCTTCAGCCCCGCATCACAGGAGAATATCGACCTGTCCATTCACGCGCCACGCTACTACATGTACGTGAAAGGCGACCGCATGCAGCTCGAACAGGCGTTTTTGAACATCTTCATCAACGCCAGGGATGCCCTTGAAAGTAAAAATACCGACAATATGAAAATCCAGGTTACACTCGATGCCGGCGACAAGTTCAGGGACCAGTTAATTCCGCTCGACACCCATGGGAACAGAGATCCCGGCGACTTCTATTGCGTCATTATAAGCGACAACGGCACGGGCATGGACAAGGCGGTACTCGATCAGATATTCGACCCGTTCTTCACTACCAAGCCCTTCGGGAAAGGGACAGGGATGGGGCTTTCCATGGTTTACGGCACCATAACCAACCATAACGGCCTGATTTCAGCGGAAAGCAACCCGGGCAAGGGGACCACATTCTACGTGTTTCTCCCACGACACCATGATAAATAGATTCCCGGAAACAATAAGAAGCGCCGCGATTCTGGCGCCCGCGGCGCAGCCGGATCGGAAGCTGTTGAAAAACGCCGCCGCACGCCTGAAAAAGATGGGACTTGAAATCAGGATATACCCGGGCAGCAGGCTTGAAGCGCACGGCGCTTCGCTTCCCGTCCCCGCGGAAATCAGATATACCGATTTCAATAATGCCGTGAAAAACCCGGAGACCGACATCATTATACCCGCTCGCGGCGGATTCGGGTCCGCGCAGATACTGCCGCACATCGACTGGAATACTCTGAAAAAAAGGAATATCCCCGTGCTCGGATACAGCGATATCACCGCTCTGCACCTGGCCATGCTCAAAAATAACGCGGGACTGCCGATCCATTCCGTCACGGCATCGGATTTCAGAAAAGAACTGCCCGATAAAAACACCCTGGAATCACTTTTCAATGCGCTTTCAGATAAACCACGGCAGTTCAGACAAAAACTTAAATATATTAAACCGGGAACAGCATCCGGCAGGGCCATTCCCGCAAATCTCGCGGTCCTGATGTCCATCACCGGCACTCCTTGGATGCCGGATATGAAAAACGCTATCCTGATACTTGAGGATGTCAACGAACCTGCATACCGCATAGAAAGAGCTTTCACACAGCTCCGGCAGGCAGGAATACTCCAACAACTCGCCGGACTCGTCCTCGGAAGATTCACGCGATGCGGAAACAAAAATGAGCGCATGCACGTTTTCTCAAAATTCGCGGAATCAGTCCCGGGACCAGTCCTCCACGAACTCCCCTTCGGTCACGGATTCCCCAGAACCTGCGTCAAAACAGGCGCTAATGCCGCTATCGACAGCAAAGGCTTTCTCACTCTTCTCTGAATTATCCTATCCATAGCGCCAATTTACCGCAAACGCTTGATTTTCAACAAGGTTGTTTTTTAAAGTGCGAAATTTGGCTTAACTTACAGCGGATTTTACTGGCCTTGAAGTGAGGCTATCTACGCACAAAAAGTTTTTAACTTT
>CAZGYO010000201.1:0-5258 GCA_964530455.1 uncultured Victivallales bacterium | reverse complement strand
CGTCCATGTGACCGCGCATCTTATCTGCTGCGGCCCATAGCTGGGTCTCAAAGCCCAGGTTTGCACCGTTCGTGCTCTTTGCCATGTATCACCTCATAGACTGATAACTTATAATACGTTTGATTGTAAGATAGGTCTGTGACTGTAAAAACTCAAGCCGGGCATGCTAAGTTCGCCGGAAAAAGCCTGGCCCCCTCCTGAGCCAGGCCGGGCTGCCGAAATACGGAAAATCGGCGTAGGAGTTCATAGTCATCCGGCCTTCCGCGTCACACGCCCGGCTGGTGACGTTGCTGTCGGAGTCGGTCATTGTCGGCATATCGCCGCGCTGGCGACTGAATGAATTTTCCGGGTTTTATATTCGCACTTGATATAAAGGCTTTGACGGCATATAATGTTTTATTAGAATAAATTTATCAACGGAGGTTCCTTCATGCGTAAAATGCTTCTTTCAATCATGGCCGTCACGTTCCTTTCCCCGTTAGTTTCTCTCAAGAGCGCGGAGAAGCCTACGATTGCCGTAATGCCTTTCGTCATCAACGAGTCGGTTCTCATCACGATAAGGAACCAGCGCCTGGTCCCCACTGTAATCGAGACTCGTTTCGCCTCGAAACTGATGGAGTTTCTGGTAAACAGCAGAAAGTTTGACGTGCTTGAACGTGACTATCTTGTCAAGATACTCAACGAAAACCAGCTCACCGAATCGGACTGGGTCAAATCCGGTGAAGCCGGCAGGATAGGCAAGTTGCTTGTCGCGGACTACCTTGTAATAGGGCACATCGACAGGCATAACTACTACACAAAAAACATCAATATAGCCCTCACCGGGGAAAACAAGACTGACGTGATGGGTGATTTCGGGGTAAGGTTCCGTGTAGTCGAGGTGGCATCCGGCAAGATCGTCTTTGCCAACACAATTCTCAAGAAGCTTATAATGAATGACATCCCATACGCCGAAAGAAAAGACATGACGCCGGAGGATTTCCGCGACAGGATGTATGCGAATGTCGCGGACACATGCGGCAACGCGATTCTCGCAGGCATATATCCAATAAAGGTAGCATCTGTTACGGGTGAAGTCGTGGTATTGAATCGTGGCCGGGGAGCGGGGATTAAGAAGGGCGACCGCCTTAAAGTCTACAGCGCCGGTGAAACCGTAACCGATCCCGACACAGGCGAGGTACTCGGGGTCGAAGAGGCGGAAATCGGTGAGATAGAGGTCACCAGCGTCGAGTCGAAATTCACAAAGGCAAAAATAGTCACGGCAATATCCCCATTCAAACGCGGCGCCATATGCCGTTCCGCGGTGAAGAAGGAAGTGGCTCCCGCGGCAGGGCCGGCATATCCCAGGGTAAAGCCTGAATGGTAAGAGAGGAGCACTGCTGAAAACGCGGACGGAACACTGCCGCCTGCAATCCGGGGACTGCCGATGAGCCAGTACTTGCCGTTATCCAATCCTGCGGGGGGAAGGCATACAGGAATATTCGGACTGTTCCCGGGATTGCTGTGCGTCGTTCTGCTCTGCGGCTGTTCGAGCATATTCAATGCGCATTCCAGAAAAGAGCCTATGATGGCATTTTATTCTGCCGGCGACTACAGCTCAAGCGTGAATATGGTCGATGAATGGTCCGAATCCCACGAGGGAACCGGAGATGAACTTATGTGGCGTCTCGAACAGGGGACCATCAAGTTTCACGCGGGTGACTACAAGGGGAGCCTTGAAGCTTTCGAGAGAGCCGAGAGTATCGTGGAGGATTTCGAAGCGCGCGCAGCCGTAAGCGCCAGGGATGTCGGCGCCGAAACGGGATCGATCTTCACAAATCCTAACGCTCTTCCGTACAAGGGTTTCAACTACGACCTTATACTGCTGAACACCTACAAGGCATTGGTCTACTTTGCTTTAGGGGACCCGTCGGCCGGGCGCGTGGAGCTTCGCAGGGCCTATTACCGGCAGAAAGCCGCGGCTGAACGCTTTCGTTCAGAAATAGAATCCAGGGAAGAAGAGATCAAAGAACAGCGTCATGAAAACAGGAAGAACAACTACAAAACAAGCGCCTGCAGTTTCGGGAATCTGGTTAAAAAAAACAAGCGTATAAACACTTCATACGAGTCGCTGAAAAAATATTCCAACGAAGCCTACGGCGACTTTGTCAACCCGTTCACCACGTATCTTTCGGCGATAAGCTACCTGATGGACGGGAACTACGGGGAGGCATTTGTGGATTTCTCGAATCTGTACAGGATGGACAGGTCGAACAGGCTTGTGCAGCGGGACCTGGTAACCGTTGCCCGGAACTGCGGGCAGAGGGTCCCCGAAGAGCTCGGGGACGTGGAACCGCACGGATATCCTCTGGACGACAACATAATCTATATAATTTTCGAGAACGGCATGGCGCCTGTCCTGAAGGAGGTGAAGGTACAGATAATACTTCCGCCGCCGATCCCGACAGGATATTCCGGATTCGCATATCCGGAGCTTCTCTACACACCCTGTCCCTCTCAAAAGGTCAGTGTATGCTGCGGGAAGAGATCAGCATCCACTGTTCCCGTTGCGGACATGGACGCGATTGTATCCCGGGAATACATAGAACTCCTTCCTCTCATCATCACGAGAACCGCGCTGGCGGTCGTGACAAAGGAAATAGCCAGTTATATCGCGCAGGAAGCTGCTGAACAGGCTGGGGGCGCCTACGCCAAATGGGGTACTGTGGTCGCCACAAGCATCTACAAGTACATGTTCAACACGGCGGACACGCGATGCTGGGAGACGCTGCCGAAGGAATATCAGCTCACGCATATCCCGATACCCGAATCGCGAAAATTGGCCATAGCCTTAGTTGGATCCGCCGGGGTAGATACAGGAAAGCTGGAACTGGAGTTGAAACCCGGCACAGGAAAGGCTATTGTATATGTTAAAAGTACAGGGGCATCCGCCCCTGTAATAAAGCTTTTTGAATTCGACTGAAAGGAGTTGGAATATGAACAGGTATCTACTTGCAGCGGTATTGGCCGCAGTATTTTTCACAGGATGCGCGAGAAGCATCAACACGGTGGAGAACACGGACAAGACAATGCAGCGGTCTTTTGTTCGCAATAAACGCGTGGTATCCGACGACGTGCTGGAGAGGAAGATGGAGGTTCTGCGCATTGACAAGGCTGAACTCCCGACAGGACTGCTTCAGGTCCAGCTTACCGTCAGGAACAAGAAACGCGACGGTTACAGGTACGCCTACCAGTTCCAGTGGTTCGACGTCAACGGAATCAATGTCCAGACCTCGGCTCAGACCTGGGTGGAGAAAAGCATGGGAAACGCGGAGACTCAGTACATCAGCGCCGTCGCACCCTCCCCCAGGTGCAGGGATTTCGTGGTTAAGTTCAAGCTGCTCGAATAGTCGAAATCAGCATTACCGGCAATCAGATTCCCATGATGTCTTCAATTTCGCTTCTCATCTGCGACATTACAGTGGAAAGGCGCTCAGCCATGGCCAGCATATTTTTGTGCTCCTTTTTTGTGGGCGTGTCATCGGCGTAGTTGAAATAAACGATGATATCGGCAATATGTCTGGAAGCCCGCGAAAGCTCCACCAGTTCCGGGGGAAGTTGCGACGGGTGGCTTATCTTTTCGGAGATTCCACGAAGCCAGGCAATGTTTTCATCTCTGATAGACAGGGCGCGGGCTCTTATTTCCGCATACTTGCGCTCTCTCTTCATGTCGTAGGAGTCAGCCACATCTTCCCAGAGGTCATAGATGTGTCCGTATAGCACATTTGCGAACTCCGCGAATTCCGGAAGCGCTTTGACTCTGTCGTCCAAACAGCGCCTGATGACCTTGTCAGCGCTTTTTCCGTCTCGATAAAGTTCATCGAGAATATATGCCTTGAGTTCCTCCTCGCAGAGGTCGAAGCCCATATAGTCAAGCAGTGAATCCAGGGATTTGGAATCAGGCGGTCCCTCACTGATACGCATTTGCTCCAACTCCTCGAAGTTAAGGTCTTCTGGGCTGACATCATCAAAATCCATCTCTATTTCCGTCGGTTCCGGCTCGCTGTCCACATCCCATATCCATGTTTCCCCGTCTGACGACTTGAGGGCGTAGTCATCGGAAATTTCAAGAAATCCGCCGACATGAAGAACCGGATTTTTCAGCAGGTAGTCCCTGTTGAGAAGGAACGCAACGGCGAGTTCATCTTCTATGATCTGATCGACACCGTTATCGTTTATAGCCTTCTGGATGCCCTCTCCGAAAAGAGCGCTCCATTTCCGAATTTTGCTTTTTTCGGCGCGAGTTCGAGCCGGGGGCTGGCGCGACAGGGACAGCAGCCCTTCGGAAAAATCCTCGACTTTCATTTTGATCCCATCCCCCGCTTGGAATCCGGTTTCGGTGTAGAACGAAGACATGTCAAAAACGGAGAGAGTCAATTCCGAAGGTGTCACGATCTCTCCGCTCGTAAAGTCTGGAATATTGGCCTGATCGTCCTCCAGGAGGTATTGCATTATCCCGGACTCTCCCAGCAGGGAATGGTAGATGAACAAGTCCTCGTAGCGTCTCTTTACTTTCTTCATCGGCAAGTCTTCGCCACGCCATCTGAGTCTTATCGAGGAGGGGTGAATAGTTTTGTCCACGAAGGGCATGAATCTATGCCCCGGAAAAAGTATCTGTTCATCTAGTTCCTCGCGGCGTGGCTCAACAAGAAACTCTGCGTCCTTGAAAAACCCCGGCAGATAATAGTATTCTTCGCTATCCCGCTCCTCGTCGTAGATATCGATGAAACTGGGACTGTTAAAGAGTTCGCTATCAAGTTCAAAATGAGTTTTCATTCCAAGGGCGGAAGGGGAGCCTGGCGACAACTTTTCGATTACCTCACTCACAGTGAACGGGCTACTATATATTTCCGGCATTTCGAGGAGCATATCCAGCATGTTCCGCTTCGCTTGCTTTTTCTTTTTCCTTGCCATTTAAAGGTATTCCTTCTTTAAGTTTAACTCTTGCCGAGAGGGTAGAGTCTGACTGTATTCCGGTCTTCCAGCTTTGTAAAGCTACAGCTAATAACACTTTTTTCAGGCTTAACCCCAATATTTCATGAAAAAGCGATATTTTAGGGTTGATGCTCTGTTTATTAACAGGTTATATGAATTTTCCAAAATTACAAAATATAATTTAAAGGAACAGAAGATTTTTCACCCGGAGGGCAAAGCCGTGCTCAGGACCACACTGGCTTTGTGATGGTATGAATTTTTCCGTAGACAAGAAAAAACGGTTG
>CAZGYO010000200.1:0-5266 GCA_964530455.1 uncultured Victivallales bacterium | reverse complement strand
GTTTTTAGGAATATACCACCCGGAAAGGGATTTTTCCAGGACCTGCACAACATCCAAAATCTAAAGTCTTCCTAATTATCCGCTGGACACGTACATTTTCAGGATTTAAGATTTTACTCAGCCTCAAAAAAATTTTTCTAATATATGTTAACGCCTTGCCCTCAATTACGTAACCTTTTCCTGGCTGCGCTCCGAACGAAGATGCAAAAAGAGCCACTTCAAAACAAAATATATTTTATTATCAACGAATTAACTTAACACGACCAGTTGCCCGCTTCATTATCTCCTCACAGAACGTCATTCCTTTTACTGAACATGCGCCATCCGCGCGGATTCAGCAATAAGGTTCAGAAATTTGTTCGCACATTTCTGTTCTTGTTTGGTTCACCATCTCGGGCTTCGGCAATGAAGTCCGACAGAAAATCCAGATAGTATCGAGTTCCTGACATTGTGTGGTTCTTGAGGGAATCCTCCACTGCTTTGACGGCAGAAAGCCAGTCTCCTGTGCTGATGGGTTTTGCGTCGTGGAATCCAGCATTACGATCAGAGGATTCCCGGATTTCGGGACGGAGCTTGTCGATATCCTCGGCAAGCTTCAGAATTATCTTGTCTCTTTCTGTCTTCGGCTCCGCCTTGGGTTGGCTGCCTTTGGCAAGGGTCTTGACCTTGCTAAGGCAAGACTTGATATGGGAGTCCTTCAACTCGACCCCTGCGGTCGCAGCAGCACAGTCCGCGCCATGAATCGTTGATTCGATGTGGAACATTATGCCCGCGAAGAATGGGTTATTCATGAGATGTGCTTTATTCATACTCTCTCAGTGCGAACGTCACCGATCAGGCGTTCAGAAAGGGACGTCCGCGGCCCTTTCTGAATCGCCTGAATCGGTTTGTTGGCGATCCGGGTTTTCTTGTTTGCGAGCTTTTTGCTCCGTCTTCTTCCGTTTCTTGTCTTGTACCATCTGCTCGATAGATCGGACGTTGTCCGGCCGGGTCTTACCAAAGCGCTTATGGTAGAGTTCCTCAATGAACCGGGGAAGCGGAACCTTCCAAGGCTCCTGTTTGTGGTTCGCCTTGCCACCGAGCTTCTTCGGGTTCATGCCCAGCTCACGCGCCATTTGAACGTGTGCGTGGGAGAGATGGAAGCGCTTCCGCGCATCAACCCACGGCTGGTGCTTCGACGACAGGTTCTTCTTCCGTTTTGCCATCATTCATCTTTCGCCAACGCTCACATTGTGGGTTTTGGCGCGCTAGCGACAAATACCCTCCGATGTGTTGTTTGATGTTTTCATTTTCCGATGGCCAGAATGATAACCAGAATTGGCAGCAATGGAAGGCCGATCAGGAACCCCAGCATCCACCCTGCGCCTGCCGGTGTTCCAAGGTTCAGTGTCCAGCCCATCCAGGGGATTGACTTCGGAACCCATGTCCGAGTGTCCTTCTTGCTGAAGTAGAACTGCCCCGACCAGTTGTCCGGGTTCTTCCATTCTGTCTCGTTGATTTCTTTCTGATCCATTTTCATTTCCTCATCGAATGGCGCCGGGTCAGTGGTGGAGCCGGGCCGAGCTTGCTCGGAACCGGATACGACCATTGAACCCGATTTGTTCACCCGCGCTTGCGCGGAGGGACAAAAGGGCGAAGCCCGGCGCCATTCACGCCGGAGCGCAAGCGACGGCGTGAACAAGTTATTCAACCCAATTGTCGATATTCTTCCGAAGGGTAGACTTCTCCGGAAACGATATGGATACGATATATTATTTTCAGGGGATTGCAAATCAACTTTTTTGACTTATTTTATGGATATTATTTATTTTTCACTGCAATCGATAAATGGAGATAATCTTAATGATCAAGGTTCCGGACGCACTGTGGGGGAAATTCGACCGGTTTCTGGATGCGGAGAACGTGCCCGAGGGCGAGCGCCGGGCGTTCAAAAAGTGGCTTCGGATCTATCTGGATTTCTGTCAAAAAAACAAACATGGCTATGCGGATGCGGGCAGCATTCCTCCATTTATCGCTAAACTGAAGTCCAAAAGACAGGTACCCGCCACGCGGGAGCAGGCGGCTCGTTCAGTGGGCATCTATCAAAAAATGATCCGGGATGCGGACGGGGAACGGCGGCAGGCCCGGCTCCGGCCGCTCGGGGGAGAAGTGGTTGCCGACAAAAGAGATCGAACGTCCAACGCCGAAATTTCAGGCCAGGAGAAAGGTTCGGAATTCGGTTCTGGATTAAGTTTTGGAGTGGATGGAGAGATGCTTGCTGCCGAAGAGGGGGCTGTCTACGGGAGGGATGCCGCGTCCGGGGAAGGAGGGGCATCGTGGGAGGCCGAGTTCTCGGAATTGCGGGATGATCTGAAGCGTCGGAACTATTCCACGACGACGTTGAAGACCTACATCCGGTGGGCGCGGCGGTTTCAGGCGTTTACGCGGAGCAAGGATCCGCAGGCGCTGTCGGGCGGGGATGTCAAAGCCTTTTTGACGAATCTGGCTGTTAACGAGGGGGTTTCAGCCAGCACGCAGAACCAGGCATTCAACAGCCTTCTCTACTTTTACCGCAATGTTCTGGGAAAGGAATTCGGCAAGGTCGACGGTGTGGTTCGGGCGAAGTGCCGGCGCTATATCCCGGTGATTTTGTCGCGTGAGGAGATCGAGGCGATCATCAACCGGCTGGAGAGTCCGTATGATCTAGCCGTCAAGCTGATGTTCGGCTGCGGACTGCGCATTTCCGAGTGCCTGAATCTGCGGGTGGGGTGTTTCAACTGCGACCAGCGCATTTTGACCGTGCATGACGGGAAAGGGCAGAAAGACCGTACGGTTCCGCTTCCGGAATCGATTCTTGAGGATGTCCAGGCCCGGTTCGGACTGCTGAATGACTTGCTGGAAAATGATCTGGCCAGGGGGGCGGCTGGGGTTTTCCTGCCTGGTCAGCTTGACAAGAAATACAGGAATGCCGCACAAGAATTCGTCTGGCAGTGGTTCTTTCCGGCGCCGTCGTTGACGACAGTCGAAAAGACGGGGGAGAAGCGGCGGTATCACATGCAGCCGTCGCCGTTAAGCCAGGCGATCAAGGAGGCGGCGCGGGCGGCGGCGATACCCAAGCGGGTCAGCCCGCATACCCTCCGGCACAGTTTCGCCAGCCACCTGCTTCAGGCCAACTACGACATCCGCACGATTCAGGAGCTGCTCGGGCATAGCGATCTGCGTACGACGATGATTTACACGCATACCGTGCCCAGCCGAACGTTGAAAGAACGACGAAGCCCGCTGGATTTTCACCCGGCGGGAAGCGTTTTTTAACCATGGCGACCTGAATCCTTCACATTCCCGTAACCCTATGTGATTTGAGGCAAAGAGCTGCCCGGTTTTGCAAAAACAGGAATTAATATTTTTATAATCGGGACGATGCATCTGATCACGCCATTGGGGGGGCAAGTTTCAACCCGGAAACTCATGAAAAATCCTGTCCTTCGGGATGCAGAGGGCCAGCAGCCTCCCCCGGATCTTGTTGCCGTCCCCCGGTTGCTTTCGCCTGGTATTTGCATTATAGT
The DNA here is from genome assembly GCA_964530455.1 of uncultured Victivallales bacterium. GTDB lineage: Bacteria > Verrucomicrobiota > Lentisphaeria > Victivallales > CAZGYO01 > CAZGYO01. The sequence continues at coordinate 1,721 of CAZGYO010000200.1, read as the reverse complement.
TTCTCATAAAATGGTTCACATAAGGGGACTCGAACCCCGTTTAGTTCGCGCCCATGCCGGGCCTGCACAAACGGATGAACCGGACGTGAGAAATATGTGGTTTGGGACAAGGTGGATCCGAAAGATTCCCCTGACGGTCGTAAAACGGCCCATTTGTATAAGGAAATAAAATATGACCCTTTTCTACGTGGCGATAGGGATATCGGTATTATTTCTGGTAGTGCTTGTGCTGGTATACAACACCTTGGTGTACAAGCGCAACGTCCTGCAGAACACTTTTGCGTCGATCGACGTGATGCTGAAGAAACGATACGACCTGATTCCCAACCTTGTGCAGACCGTGAAAGGTTACGCTGAACATGAACAGGAGGTTCTCGTTCGGGTAACCGAGCTGAGAAACCGGGCCGCGAAACCGGATCTCAGCGACGATGAAAAGATAATGCTCGATGCCCGGATCACCGGCGCCATGGGCAGGCTAATGGCCGTGGTGGAGAACTATCCTGACCTGAAAGCCGATACCCATTTTCTCCAGTTGCAGCGTACTATCACCGAAATCGAGGAGCAGATATCGGCCGCCCGGAGGGCCTTCAACGCTGCCGTGACCGATTATAACAACTCCTGCATGATGTTTCCGACCAACATCGCCGCATCCGTTTTCGGGTTCAGCACACGCAGGCTTTTCGAGATTCCCGACGTCCAGAAACGGAACTTGAATGTTTCTTTCCATGACTGAGAAAGCCCCCGGCAATCTTTACGTTTGCTCATTCGACGATCTGTCGGGACATCCGTCTTCGGGGATAGAACTCCTGAACACTCTTCCGTGGAGCTTTTCCACCAGCATAAAGAACGGGTCTCGAAAATGCACCCATTGCTTCTATTCCCACAGCAGGGAGGAAGCGGAGGCCATTCTCCGACGGATAAAAAAGGACGCGCGCCAATGGAAAAAGCTCGGGACGGAGTTCACAGGTCTCAGGATCGATCCTCTCAGGAAAGAGGACTGGGCGGAATCGTGGAAAAAGCATTTCAGACCCGCAAAGATCGGCAGAAAACTTTTTATAAGGCCGGGCTGGTCAAATGAGCGGGCACCAGAAGGCCGGCGCATGATCCGCATTGACCCCGGAATGAGTTTCGGGACCGGACTCCATGCGACAACGAAAGCGTGCCTGCTCTTTCTTGAGGATATCGCGGATGAACGCCCGCACGGTTCCTTCTTCGATGCCGGATGCGGTTCCGGGATACTGAGCATAGCTGCCGTCAGGCTCGGGTTCGGAGCTGTAGGCGCGTGTGACATGGATCCGTCAGCCGTCGCGTGCACGAAAGAAAATATCCGCAAAAACGATATTTGCGCTGACCGAATAGACGTCTTTCAGGCGGATATCAGACGCTTTGAGCTGGAGAACGGGTTTGACGCGGTCTGCGCGAACATTCTCTCCGGAATTCTGCTCGAGGCCGGAAAAAACATAACGCGAATAGTCAAACCGGGCGGATTCCTTGTCCTCGCGGGCATACTTAAAAATGAATATGACAACCTCTCCTCCGCTTTCCAAAACCTGGGGTTCCGCGAAATCCGCAAAATTGCCGCGGAGGAATGGCAGGCGGGACTGTTCCTCCGTTTGCGGTAATCCGTCCGTCTCTGCCGTCTCTGGTCGGGTTGCGTTAAACATCTAATTAGACGGTGCTCGAAAAGTGTTTTCTGTCGCTGCGTTGCAGCTTGAAAAAAC
>CAZGYO010000199.1:0-5350 GCA_964530455.1 uncultured Victivallales bacterium | reverse complement strand
AGGTGTAGGAGTACGAGGCAAAGCCGTGGATGAGAAGCATCGGCCGGCCCGAGCCACGGTCGGTGTAGGCCAGCTTCACCCCCTCCAGCTCAATGTACTTGTATGGTATGTCTCCGGCTGCCATTGCACTTAACCTTGATCCGTAAAAAAACGAAACTGAAAACTAAACAGCATATTAGAGCCAATTTCAAAACTCTCCGCGGCCGCGTTGGGAGTCCTCCGGGCGGCAGGCTCTTTTTCTGCGCGAGTGTTACCCATGTCCTGATGGCTCATGACCCAGAACACGACGGACAACGGAGGTGCAGCAAAGCCGGCTTACTGTTAAGCATTTGCAGTAGTTACTACAGCATCATGCTGCCCCTAAACGAGGCAGTTGAATTATAAAAAAGGAATTAACCTTTTTATGATCAGGAGCATACGGGCTAATGATGCCGATAACTATTTGTAAAAATATTTTTTGCAATTTAACCCTCCGGGATAGCGGAGATGTGAGCCACGGATATTACCTGAATGCGATTTCGTAGTACATAGCTCTGGTTTTGGCTCCGTCAAGAATAATTCTGCCATTTTGCGGCTGGATGGTCTCACCGGTGCGGCGGCCATCGTGATCGAGAATGTTGACAACGGCGTCGGCGCGCTTGGCCGGCAACTGGATTTCGACACTCACCGGCTCCATCATTATAGGGCCTTTGCCCCTTTTGAGGATATTGCGGTCGAAGTATACCATGTCCTTATTCATGGCGCGGGCGATAGTGGTCACGATCCAGGACTTGGCGTCGTTGAGAGTTTCGTTCTCGCCGGGAGCGGAGATATAGATATTGGCGTAATCACTGCGGCATGTGATTCCGACACCGCCAAGCATATTCTCGATGCCGCGGGCGTAGCCGACAACGGCCTTGGTACCGGGTGTATCCATCGTGAAATAGCCCTTCTGGTCGTAGGCTTCTTTCGGGGTCCACTTGAGTTGGCCGGTAGAGGAGATCAGAGCGCCGTCCCTGATATAAGGGGTCATGTCAAAAGCCGGCGTCGGAGTCGGTTCATCGACAAAAGCCACGACACTACGGGCCACGGCCAGTGATCTGGCGGGCACCTTATCGCTGTCCATGATCTTGTAGTCGTAGTCCATAATGAGCGTGTCGTCAAAGCCCAAGCTGCCTTCGCCGAGTTCGGGATAATAGACGTTGCGTTTGGCGAGGACTTCGCTTTCCTTGACATCACCGCGAAGCACCTGCCGTGCAACGGCCGGAAAAACACCCATAATGGTGGGTGCGGTCACGTCCCATTTGGCGTCATAGAGTTGCCTGGACAGCTCGCCATCGTCGCCGTTCTCAAACATGAAACTGATGTCCCATCCGTTGAGTCCCATACCGTAAGCGCCGATAACGCTCGGACCTTCGACGCCCAGCAGGCTTGGCGGGGTGTGTATCCATTCCGAAAGCGAGAAAGGCCTGTTGTCAACCTGTTGCATTCCCATGCTGAGCAGGGCCGAGCCGGGGGACTGAAGCATGCTGGGGCCGCTGTAATAGTTGTGGCGGTCGATGAGTCCTGCTTGAGCGTCGCTGTAAAGATTGGTATAATGGCTGTAATCGCTGCCGGCCTGCCAGTTGCTGCTCATCAAGAGCCCCTTGTAGCCGGTGTCGCGAATGGCTTTGTCGATTATCCTGTAGGTCTCGGTCTGAAGTTCACCGAGGAAGACCATGGCATCGAGCAGGCGAGCCTTTTTGGCTTTTTGCGAAGTGTTGAGGTTGGCCGGATCCCAGAACCAGGGGTTGCCATAGGGGATTATAATTTCGTCCCATTTTTCGGTGAATTTCTTTGTCTCTCCAAAACTGTTGAGCCCGCCGCCTTCGCCCCAGGCTTCTTTAAGGGCGACTTCGGAGCCATATTTCTCTTTGAGCCACCCCGCGAAACGCTGACCTGCATAATTGCAGAATCGTTCATGCTTCATCAGTGTGCCGATGGACGAATAAAACAGGGCGCTTTCCTCGTTGGTCATCTCGACGATCATGACAGCCGGGTCGGCGGCGTAACGCTTGCCGGTATATGGATTTTTGTGGTTAAGCAGATTGATGATCTGGAGAATACGCACCTGCCGGATTTCAGGGGACCAGAACATGGATCCGCCGCCGGGTTTAATGCGCTTGGCATTGCGCCCTTTCCAGCTTCCGAGTTCTTCGACGTAGGGCACGTATTTGACGTCGGCCGGGCCGAGATTCGGGCTACCGAACATCACCGAGATCTTGACGAAAATGCCTTTCTCCTTCAACTTGGCGACATAATAATCAAGCCGGTCGAGGCCTTCTTTATCGAACTCGACGGCGCTTTCCCGGCTCTGAATCCCAGCCCAGCCCACACCGTTGATGATCTTATGAAGACGAACACAGTTGACCCCGTACTTGGCATAGAGATTGGCGCGCTTGTCGGCAAGCTCCTTTTGGGGCGCGGTATTGGCAAAGGCATTGTTCAGGCCCCATACCTTCAACGGTTTGCCATTGTATATGAGGACATCATCCTGCATCTCGACCCAGCCGTGTCTGCCGGCGGGGGCATCAAGCCAGTCGGCCATTGAGATAACCGAATCGCCGTCGGTTCTGGAATCGGGCTGGAACTCGAACCAGTCATTCCAGTTATCGGGCTTGGGAAATTCGTCGATCGATTTGAAGTGCTGCGCTTCGCCGGGAAGTTCCACTTTCATGCTCGCTTTGATGGGTTCGTTCTGCATACCGCTGTTTGCCAGTACGATGCGGATCTCGCCTCCGAAACCCGTGAGATTGAGCGTGGAATCAAAATATATTTTCACTTCATTTCCGCCCTCTCCGAAGCGAAGTGATTTGGCCTCGTTGCATATTTCACCCTGCGGAACAGGCAGCTTCATCGCGCCGGAGCTTTCGCCCTCAAACCGCAATGCGCCCTCGCCATCATACATCTCACCCGGCTTCAACACAAGAACCATCAGACCGGAGTTTCCGGGTGTCCGCGGCGTGATGGTATAATCCAGATTAAACGCGTCGCCATCGAGGCCGGCCACGATCTGCATCTTGTATTTCAAGTTACTCTTATTGATTTTTCCATCATAGTCGAGGACCGATTTGCCGCCCCGGGCCTCAAAACTCCCTCCTACCCCCGTCCAGGCCCAGTTGGGGCCCCAGAAGGCCGGTGTCAATTGGAACAGATTCTGTCCATCCTTGACAACTTTGATGCTGTTGCCGTCGGGATAAACGCTGATCGACTCCCGAGCCGAAGCAGACAAAACAGCGCCAAGAAGCCCCAAACCACAAATAACACTTAAGATACGCTTCATTCTCAAACCCTTAATCACACCGGCCCGCCTTTTTTTTTCAGTATCATCCCGTAATTCCATCAGAAACACTACTTCGAAAACCCTTTAAATTCAAGAGCCGGTTTCAAAACTCTCCGTGGTTGCGCGGAGTTTTGAAACCGGCTCTCAAGTATTTCCCGTTTCTGATTTGCTCATTCCCGAATATTCTCTCTTCCATCAAGAATCATCATCAGACGGTCCAGCCCGAGAGCGCAGCCCGCGCTTTCGGGCATTCCTCTTTCAAGCGCTTCGAGAAAAGCCGAGGATTCCGGATATGTTTCCAGCCCCATATCCTTTCTGCGTCCGCTAAATTCGCGAAACCTTCTTTTGTGTTCCGCGATGTCCGTGAGTTCAGTGTAAGTATTTGCGATCTCTATTCCGCCTATATAAAGTTCCCAGCGTTCGCATCGTGATTCTTTCCCCGCGCAGAGCCGCGAATATGCTGCCATCTCCGCCGGATAATCCTTGAGCACAACAGGTGATGAACGCGGCAGGGAAGGTTCAACCCGGGAAACCAGCGCCTCTTCGAAAACGCCGTTTTCCACAGCCGAATCCAGGTCGGTGTCCGCGAATTCCGTAAAAGCCCGGTCGAGGCTCATACACTGCCATTCGGCGGACAAGTCGATCCGGGTTCCGCGGTATTCCAGGACGGGACTGCCGCTGTACTCCCGGGCTGTATGAACCAGGAGTTTCCGTGTAAAAGGAATCAGCTCGGTGTATGTCCTGTCCTTATCATACCATTCAAGCATCGTGAAACAACTCCGGTGCAGACGGCCGGACTCGCCGGCCCGCCAGCACGGTCCGATCTCGAATATCCGTTCCGCGCCCCCGGAAAGCAGGATCTTCATCTCGAGTTCCGGCGACGGCCTGTACCAGGACTTTCCGCAGGGTACCAGGTCAATATAGGGTTCGGGAAGAAATCCGGTGAGAACCGTGGGAGTGGTCACCCCGGTGAAACCTTCAGCTCTAAAAAATGAAGAAACTATCTCTTCAAGTGTTGTCATCATTGCATTTATCTGTAATTTACGCTTTGCGCCTGTTTAAGAATGCGCGGGTGGCGAAACTGGCAGACGCGCCAGATTTAGGATCTGGTCCTTCGGGTTGCGGGTTCGAATCCCGCCCCGCGCACCACTTCACTAACCCCGCTATTTCATGAAAAATTAAAAAACAACAATTAAACTCTTGCTGTGGAATTTATTGTGTCAATTTTGCAAAATCCATTCGTTGATTATCAACGATTTACAACAGGACAAGTGGGTAAATTTGGAGAAAGCCCGGTTTTCCCCGCGCTGAAAAGCGTGGCGTGTGTAGTCCGCGTGATTCGCGCATTGATGATGTCGCCCGGCGACATATCCACTGTTGAATCGAAAACGACGACCTTATTGGAAGCGGTTCTGCCCTGCCACCTGTCGGGATTACGTTTGCTGGGGCCCTCGACAAGCACCTCGACATCGCGCCCGACATATTCCCTGTTGCGCTCAAGCACAGCGGCCTTCAAATCGTCCAGTAGAAGCGTATTCCTTTCACTTTTGACTTCAGCCGGAACCTTTCCCGGCATCGAGGCTGCGGGCGTGTTTTTCCTGGGGGAGTATTTGAAGATGTACGCGTTGTCGAACCCGACTTTTCTCATGACTTCCCTGGTCTCGTTAAAATCTCTTTCGGTCTCGCCGGGAAAGCCGACGATTATGTCTGTCGAAAAGGTCATATCGGGAACGCCGTCTCTCAATCTCTCACATATCAAGATATATTCCGCGGCGGTATAATTCCTGTTCATCAGCTTCAGTATCCTGTCAGATCCGGACTGAAGGGGGAGATGCACGCTGCTGCACACCTTTTTCAGGGATTTCACAGCCCGGATCAGCCGCCCGTTGAAATAGGCAGGGTGAGGAGAGGTAAAACGGATTCTGGCAAGGCCTTCGATACCCGAGATCCCGTGCAGAAGATCCGCGAACGGCGAGTGATCGGGACTCGGAGCCCCTTCAAGCCCGTAGGCCGCGACGTTCTGCCCGAGAAGCACTATCTCCTTTACTC
>CAZGYO010000198.1:0-5377 GCA_964530455.1 uncultured Victivallales bacterium | reverse complement strand
ATCCCGCAATATTTCCGTGTCATGAATGCTGTCGTGTTCTCCGCCCAGTTCAACCCACCAATACCCCATCTGCCACCATTGGTGCCCCCTCGCACCTCCAGGCAACTGCTCGCAATGCTCATAACGATGCGCCCAGGCAGGCGCTTCGAAAGGCTGGGCCGTGTCGTATTCCCTTGACTGGAACAGGCAGGTCATGCCCATGGTGCGCGCATCTGCTTTTTCAGGCGCGATCGACTCATTATATTCCGCCCTTGCTTCGCGTCCGACCCGGAACATCGCTCCGGTGAACGGGGCGAGAATGGCATCTCCAGAGCAGTCGGCGAAGATCCGAGCTGTCACCTTGTGGCAGGTCTGGGTTGTAAGCTGCCAGCCAGTTGCCGATTCTATTCTGCCATCAGACATAGTCGCATCCTGGCAAGAGCAGTTCAGAAGCGAGGTGATGTTCGGTTCGGCGAGAACCTTCTCATATAGAATCGTGTCCCAGATCGAAAAGTTGCGATTGGGATTCCTGAAAAGGTTCTCCATGCGGATTTCTTCCAGAATACCTGTTTCTCGCATGTTCTTGATGTTGTTGTGGCGGTCGGCGCCGCAAATGTGGACACGACACTCGCTGGATGCATTCCCTCCGAAGACCGGGCGGTCATGCATCAGGACAACTTTCGCTCCATGGCGCGCGGCCGAAATGCCCGCGCATAATCCGGCCATGCCACCACCAATGACACAGAAATCTGCGTCATGATTCACTTGTTTGATTCTTGTCATTTCGTTTTCTCCCAAATGCGAACTCTATGGTCACTTCCCGACTTTGAGCGACAGCGGAAAGACGGTTAAGTGCATTAACAAGTTCGGTATATTTATAGAGCCGGTTTTGAAATTGGCTCGTCAAAGTAATTTTTCGGCGATGGATTCCGGTATCATGCCCGCGGCTTTCCTGATTTCATCGGTGGGACCGTGCGGGACTATTTCTCTTCCCCAGCCGAAATGAATTATCTTCCCGTGTTTCGAGTTGGCAAGCGCTTCGTCCACGCTTGCCCCGAGACCGCCGCTCACCTGGCAGTCCTCAATGGTGGCAATCGGCATTTTGGCGGCGTGTTTTTCGAGGAGTCCGGCATCGAAAGGCAGGATAAATCGCGTGTTGACAACCGTCGACTCCACGCCTTTTCCCGAAAGGATCTCGGCTGTTTTCAGAGCAGTGTAGACTTCGCGACCGGCGGCCCAGATCGCAAGGTCTCCGCCCTCTCTTACGACCTCGGCTTTACCCCATTCAGGAAGTTCCGGTTTTTCAGGAATATCAACGCCGGCGCCTTTACCACGGGGATACCGTATGACGACGGGTTCGCCATGTTTGAAGGCGGCAAAGAGCATGTTGCGGAGTTCGCATTCGTCTTTGGGGCAGAGTATCGAGAGGTTCGGCAAGTTGCGCAGGAACGCCAGGTCGTGTATCCCGTGATGCGTGGGGCCGTCATCGACCACGCCCGACCTGTCGGTGCAGATTATCACCGGCAGTTTCTGCAGGCATACATCGTGAAAAACACAGTCAAGAGCGCGCTGAAGGAACGAAGCGTAAAGCGCGACCACGGGACGCATCCCGCCGGTGGCGAGACCGGCGGCGAAAACTATGGCGTGTTCCTCGGCTATTCCGACATCGTAGAAGCGGTCGGAAAACTTTTCGGCGAAATCCGCCAGCCCCGTTCCAGAGGTCATCGCCGCCGTAACCGCCGCCACCCTCTCGTCTTCCGCGGCAATTTCGCAGAGTGATTCCCCGAATATCCTTGAAAAAGTCGGAGTCCCGTCCTGGATATCCGAATCGCCCGTGTCGGGATCGAAACTCGAAAGACCATGGAATTTTTCGGGAGCGGCTTCCGCAGGTTCGTAGCCCCGCCCCTTTTCGGTTATCACGTGAAGCACCACCGGACGCTGGTCGAACTCCTTTATCCTGCCCAATGTCCTTTCAAGTTCCTCAATATCATGTCCGTTCACGGGGCCGATATAGCGCATCCCGATCTCCTCGAATATGACCCCCGGCACAAACATGCTCTTAGCGGCCTCCTCAACCTTTGAAACCATCCTGGTTATGTCCTCGCCTATTCCGGGAATGCTTCTCACACCCGCGCGCACCGCCGCCTTGAACCGGTTGTAGCTTCTGCCGGAAATTATGCGGTTGAGATATTTCGAGACCGAGCCAACGTTCGGTGATATCGACATCTTGTTGTCGTTTATCACAAGAATGAAGTCCCTGGTCACCTCGGCAATGTGGTTCAGACCCTCAAGGGATATGCCGCAGGTCAAAGCCCCGTCGCCTACGAGCGCTATGACTTTTTCCCGCCCTTTCCTGCGATCTCTCGCGGCTGCCATCCCGAGCGCGGCGGAAATCGCCGTCCCGGCATGCCCCGCGCCAAAAGCGTCGTACTCGGATTCGTTCCGTGAAAGGAAGCCGGGAGTTCCGCCTTTCTGCCTGAGCGTTCTGAATATCTTCCGACGCCCCGTGAGAAGTTTGTGGACATAAGCCTGGTGTCCAACGTCCCAGACTATCTTGTCTTCGGGCGCGTTGAAAACGGAATGCAGGGCAATTGTCAACTCAACCACACCCATGTTCGGGGCAAGATGCCCGCCGTTCTTTGAAACAACATCGAGCAGCTCGCCTCTGATCTCGGCCGCGAGCAGCTTTTTCTCCCTTATGGAAAGACCTTTCAGGTCACTGGGGGAATCTATAGTCTCGAGTATTTTGCCGTCGGTTCTGTTCGACATGTATTTGTCCCGCTTGTTTATTATCGTCCTCTTGCTCACTGTCCCCGTACGCGCCGCGGATATCGATTTCAGGTTTGCCGGTCAACGCCATGAGCGCCTCGCTGCTCACCGGCGTTCAGCGACGGGCAGTGCATTTATGGTAATTGTAATTGTATCATGTTCCATTTCGTCGCACCGTCTGCCGCGCCTGCGCTACCAACGCGGTTCACGCGGAGTTTTGAAACTGGCTCGTTACTCAAGAACTCCGCAAAGCGCCCTGATACAACGTTCGTTCTCCTCTTCCGTCCCAATGGATATTCTGATCCATTCGGGAAGACCGTATCCGGCCATCGGACGGACTATGAGTCCCAGCTTCTGTAGTTCGCCGAACACAGCGTCACCGTCACCCACCTTCAGAAGAACGAAGTTGGCGGCAGGCGGAATGTACTCGAGACCAAGCCGTTCAAAACACGAGATTAGCTGCCTGGCCCCCTCCCTATAGGTTTTTCTCGAGCGCCTTATGTATGCGCGGTCGTCCAGCGCGGCGAGTGCCGCGGCCTGCGCCATCCTGTTCGTGTTGAAAGGCTGGCGCGGTTTCTCCAGCACTGCCGCCAGCCCGGCGCTTGTGATGCCGTAGCCTATCCTGAGCCCGGCAAGGCCGTAGGCCTTTGAAAATGACCTGAGCACGACCACGGGGCGTCCCTCGGAGATATATGACATGGTGTCGGGCATCCTCTTTAATGTGATCTCAGCGTACGCCTCGTCAAAAACTACCAGTACATCCTCGGGCATATCCTTCATGAAACCGCGAATGTCGCGGTTTTTCACCATCGTCCCGGTGGGATTGTTCGGATTGCATATAAAAACGACTTTGGTGTCTTCACGTACAGCATTTCTCATTGCTCTGAGGTCGTGGACCAGGCCTTCCTTCATCGGAACCTCTATGAAATCGCCCCCGAACATCGCAGTCATCAGCTTGTATATCACAAATGCATGCGCGCTTGCCACCACCGAACGCCCGGGCCGCACGAAACAGTGCGCGATAAACTCTATAAGCTCGTTCGACCCGTTGCCGAAAACGAGCTGCCCGGGGTCGATCCCGTGCAGTTCAGCCAGTTTACGCCGCAGATACCATGCTCCGCCTTCGGGATACCGGTGCATGTCCGCGGCCGCTTTCTTCATCGCCCGCACAGCCTTTTTCGACGGCCCCAGCGGCGATTCATTTGACGCCAGCTTGACAAGCGCTTCCGGTTCCATGCCGAGCTCGCGCGAGACTTCCTCTATCGGACGTCCCGGCTGGTAGGGACTTATCCCACACACGGACGCGTTGATGTCCTCGAGTATCTTCATTCCCCGGCGCCACCCGAACGGGGATAACTTCCCAGAACACGGACGAACTGGCAGTGTTCCTTGAGCGATTCAAGAGAGCTTCTTATCTTCTCTTCTGACACGTGCCCGAGAAGGTCGACGAAAAAGCAATACTCCCAGTTCCTTTTCCGTGACGGACGGCTTTCTATCATCGTGAGAGTGATCTTGTTCTCCTTGAACGGCAGCAGTGTCTCGTAAAGCGCGCCCACGCGGTCCTTGATTGCGTAGCAGATCGATGTCTTGTCATCGCCGGTCGGGTGCGGTTCCTGACGGCTTATCACAAGGAAACGGGTCATGTTCTCGGCTGAATCCTCGATGTGTTGACGAATTGTATGAAGTTTGTAAAGTTCCGCGGCAAGACTGCTGGCCACTGCCGCCGAGTTGTCCTCTTTTGCCGCCCTTTCCGCGGCCTTGGCCGTGCTTGAAAGCTCTACGGTCTCTATGCCCGGATAATTCTCCTGTATCCACGCGCGGCACTGGCCGAATACCTGCGCGTGACTGTATATCCTGCGGATTTCGCAGTTTTTCTTTTTCGCAAGCAGGTTGTGATGTATATGCAGGTTTGTCTCCGCGCAAATCTTCACCGTGGAGTTCACAAACATGTCCAGCGTGTGGTTGACCGCGCCTTCCGTCGAGTTCTCCACGGGAACAACTCCGTAGTCCGCGCGTTCCGTCTCAACATCCTGGAAAATGTCGCCTATATTGCTTTTCGGCAGATACTCGGCTGCGTGCCCGAAAGAGTTCAGGGCCGCCAGATGCGTGAAGGAGGCCCGGGGACCCAGGAAAGATATAGTCAAAGGTTTTTCAAGCGCTATCGCGCCGGATATGATCTCCCGGAATATCGCCTGCATGGCGTCTTTGCTTACGGGGCCATTGTTGATCTTCTCGAGCCTCGAGAAAAGCTTCTTCTCCCGTTCGGGAACATATATGTGATGCTTGTTTCTGGACTTCCACCTGCCCACCTCCTGCACGATGCGGTAACGCTCGTTAAGCAGTTCGAGTATCCTGCCGTCAATCGCGTCAATCTGCTCGCGCAGTTTGTTCAATTCGCCTTTTTTCATGTTCATTGGACTTCCGGATTCATGTTTTTCGATGCGACCGGACTAACATAGCGCGTTACCGCGAGTTTCGCAAAGCATATTGCCCAAGGACAATCCGCCCCCCGCCGCTTTTTCGTTTTTTTTTCTCATTCCACAAAGAAAAACACACTATGACGCGTCTAATGTATAAGAGCCAGTTTCAAAACTCTGCGTGAACCGCGTTGGTAGCGCAGGCGCGGCAG
>CAZGYO010000197.1:0-5445 GCA_964530455.1 uncultured Victivallales bacterium | reverse complement strand
GTCGCCGGTGTCGTCGTCGTCCGAGCAGGAAGTCGTCAGGAGTCCTGCGGACATCCCGAGTATATTACCTTTTCAGGAGCGGGGGAGCCCACGCTGAATTCCTCAATCGGCCTGATACTTGAATTTGTCAAGTCCTCATATCCATCCTGCAAAGTCTGCCTGATAACGAATTCCACGCTTCTCCATATAGAGAAGGTGAGGCGCGAAATTCTCGAACTGGATCTTATAATACCATCGCTCGACGCGGCTGATTCGGCCACCTTCGAACTCATGAACCGTCCAGCCGCGGGTGTTTCGGTGGAGGATACCGTTGACGGCATAGTCGCTTTTAGAAATGAGTCGAATTCGAAGATGTGGCTGGAGATATTTTTTCTTCCGGGTTTAAACGACAGCGCTGAGTCCGTGCTGGCGCTTCACGGCGCGGCAGAACGGATACGCCCTGACAAGATACAGATAAATGTCCTTGACCGGCCTTCCGGCGACCCCCGCGCCCTCGCGCCCTCCCGGAAACAGGGCCTGGAATTTGCCCGGAGATTTGCGGATATCGCGGAAGTCGAACTTATCGGGGCCTATGCCGGGGGGAAAAGCGGAGACCATGGCATGGACGGCGATATGCTGGAATCCCGTATCATGAAAATAGTTTCCAGGCGTCCCTGCACCGTTCGGGATCTGACCTTGTCCCTGGGACTCAATGCCGGGGAAGCCGGGAGGATCGTCCGGAGCATGGTCGACAGAGATCTGCTTTCCGGAACACCCTCCGGAAGAGGTCTTTCCTATTCGATTAAAAAACTTCCGCCCCCTGCTTGATTTATTCCGAGTTACTTGTATCTGTATCAGTCCTTGACCGGAAAAGAGGGTTGGTAGCTCAGCGGTAGCAGCATCTGCCTTTTAAGCAGAGGGTCCTGGGTTCGATCCCCAGCCAACCCACCATGTCTCGCTCGAAACGTAGAGGAATATGCTGGAAACTCGAGTCATGGCGGTTAGGGGCAACGCGCGAAAACAACAATGTAAGATCAACATACGCTGATGGAGAAGCAATATGAGCAACAAGTGTGAAATATGCGGCAAAACCCGAAGGGTCGGCGGCTCGATAACGCGCCGCGGTCTCGCCAAGAAAAAAGGCGGTATAGGGATGCATGTCGTCAAGAACAACAAACGGGTTTTCAAGCCGAACATACAGGCAGTACGGATAAAGGACGGCGGGCGAACCAGGAAAGCCAGGGTTTGCGCTTCCTGTATAAGGTCCGGCAAAATTCAAAAAGCGTGAAAGTAAAGGTTTTTCATGCCTTTTCTCAGCTACGAAAGCAAAGGATTGGATAAGAACTTCTTTCTGCCCGACGGAAAGATGGTTATCGTGGGGCGCGAGGAGCATGTCGATCTTCAAATAGTCGACGACGGCCGCCTCAGCAGAGAGCATTTCGGGATCGATAAGGACGAGAACGGAAATTATACGCTTATCGAACTCGGCGCTTCGAACGGAACCTCTCTCAACGGTGAAAAGCTTGAATCGAACTCCATTACCGTTTTGAATGACGGCGACAGGATCAGCGCCGGAGAACAGGAGTTTCTTTTCAGAAAATCGTTGGGCAGATCAAGCCCGAGCCAGGTGCTCAACAAGATATCCCAGGCCAGAAGCCAGGGCAAAGGTTACACCACCCTGCTCAGGGAGATTGTCGGAAAAAGGAAGAAATAGCGCGTCTGCCGCGCCGCTTGTGCCCAGGGAATTTCAATGCCATATTACAGGCTATGAAAAAAAACGACGCTTTTAATTTCGACCACGTTATAGTCGGCAGCGGTCTCGCCGGCCTTTTTACCGCTCTCCATATGGCCGAATCCGGGACCGTGCTCGTGGCAACAAAACGCGCGGTGGACGAATCCAATACCAAATACGCACAGGGGGGCGTGGCCTGCGTTGTAGACGACAATGATTCGTTTGACGCGCACATAAAGGACACGACCGAAGCCGGCGACCACATGTGTAAACCCGAGGTTGTGAGACGTATCGTCAAAAACGGGCCGGGGGCGATACAGAAGCTGATTTCACTTGGCGCACACTTCACCACCCGCGGGGACATGGGCGAGGCGAAGCGCAGCGATGAATACCACCTGGGCCGCGAGGGCGGGCATACCCGGCGCAGGGTGCTACATGCCGGGGACATAACAGGAGAGGAAATCGAGAACGTGCTTATCGCCAGGTGCGTGGCGCACCCGAACATAACCCTGTGGGAACATCATATCGCCATCGATCTGGTTACATCCAAGCGGCTGGGCTGGATCGGCGACGACTTCTGCCTCGGAATATATGTCCTTGACATAAAGGGAAACCAGGTGAAGACTCTTATCAGCAATACCACAACAATCGCCACGGGCGGGGCGGGGAAGGTATATCTCTATTCCAGCAACCCGGACATAGCCTGCGGGGACGGTATCGCGATGTGCTACCGTGCATACGTGCCGATAGTCAATATGGAGTTCTTCCAGTTTCATCCGACAATACTGCACCATTCGAACGTGACCTCCTTTCTCATAAGCGAAGCCCTGAGGGGGGAGGGCGCCGTGCTCAAAATTCGCAATTGTTCGGGAAAATACGTCCGGTTTATGTCCAGGTATCATGAGATGGGCGACCTGGCCCCCAGAGACGTGGCGGCAAGAGCCATCGACAACGAACTCAAGAAAAGCGGCCGGAACTGCGTCTACCTGGATATCAGGTCGAAGGATGCGGAATTTCTCAGGAAACGGTTTCCGAACATATACGAAAAATGCATGGAGGCCGGGATCGATATGGCGAAAGACATGATTCCCGTTGTCCCCGCGGCACATTACTGCTGCGGCGGTATCAGGACCGACCTGAAAGGATATACAGGTGTCAACGGTCTCTACGCTGTGGGAGAATGCGCCTCCACCGGTCTTCACGGCGCCAACAGGCTGGCCAGCAACAGCCTCCTGGAATCGCTGGTGGTCGCTAGGTTCGCGGCGGCGGACGCGGCTGAGAAACTTGCGTCCCTCAAAGAGGAACGGCCGACAGGGAACATCCCCATGTGGCATAGCGGCAATGCCACGGATTCCGATGAACTTGTTGTTATATCGCATAACTGGGACGAGATACGCAGGTTCATGTGGGACTACGTGGGGATTGTGAGGACTAACAAGAGGCTCGAACGCGCGAAGTCCAGGATAAGGAATATCAGGAAGGAAATAGAGAAATACTACTGGGATTTCAATATCACCCCCGATCTGATCGAACTGAGGAACATAGCTTCGGTGGCCGAGATAATCATAGATTCCGCGATGTCGAGAAAGGAAAGCAGGGGCCTTCACCATAACGCCGACTACCCCGGCCGCGACCCCAAATTCGACTACCTCGATACCGTCATCAAACGCCCTTCGGAAATGGTCTGAGCCATGCGTATAAGCAATAGTCATGTAGCCCCGCACATACTCGATATCATACTCAGTCTGCAGTCCAGCGGATACGAGACCTACCTTGTCGGGGGCGCCGTCAGGGACCTGCTTCTCGGCATCGAGCCAAAAGACTACGACATTTCCACCTCGGCACACCCGGAAGAAATAAGGAAAGTCTTCGGCAGACGCAGAGCCAGGATAATCGGCAGGAGGTTCAGGCTCGTCCACCTCTACCATAAACGGGAGATCGTCGAGATCAGTACCTTCAGAAAGGCCCCGGATGAGAAATGCGGGCCTGAATCTAAAGGTGAAAATAAACATTTCATAATGAGAGATAACGAGTACGGAAGCGCCGAGCAGGACGCCTGGAGAAGGGATTTCAGCGTGAACTCTCTTTTTTACGACCCCGCCGAAGAGAAGGTTCTGGACTTTACCGGACAGGGCCTTCCGGATATCCACAACAAGCTTGTCAGGATACTCGGCGATCCAGATGTCCGTTTTCACGAAGATCCCGTACGAATGCTGCGCGGGCTCAAGCTGGTCGGCACATACGCGTTCGGGATAGAAAACAATACGCGGGAGGCTATTGAGTCCTACCTGCATTTTCTGGCGGACTGCTCGCACTCCAGGCTGTCGCTGGAGATAGAGAAGATTCTCAGAAAACCCTACTCGCACAGGATACTTGCGGTTTTCAGGGAATACGGGCTTCTCAAATACGTTCTGCCCTACCTTGACCAGTTGTGGGACAGCGAAGAAGGACAGTACATGCTGCGCCTGCTCGGAGAGAGAAACAAAAGGCTTGTAAACGGGGCCTACCGCGACAGTATATCCCTGGCGCTGGCAACCTGCATCCTTCCTTTTGTCGAGAAAAAATTCGGCGGGGCCGCCGGTGAACTCTGGGAGATGGGTTTCGGGCAGGAGAAGCTTATTCGACAGGTGCTCAAGTCCGTCTTTATCCCGCTTAACTTTCCTAAACGTGTAGCGCACGCCGCGGTGGATGCGGTATTTCTTCAGCCGAGGTTTTTCGGCGACCGGAACCCGGAACGCCTTATACGCCATCCCAGATACGCGAATGCCAGGGAACTTGTAATACTTCAGAATAATGTCCTGTGGAAAGATTCCTCAATCCCGGAAAAATGGCCGGCAAGAAAGCCGAAAAACGAGGATGCTCCCCGAAAAAATAATAGGCGTTCCGGAAATAGAAGGCGGAAACACAGGGGAAAAAACAAATGAAGCGCATCGTTCCGGACCTCGGTATAGTCGTCGCCGCAGGCGGGAGCGGCAGGCGCTTCGACCCCGGCTGCAACAAGCTGCTTGAAGACCTTAACGGGATGCCGGTCTTCATGCATTCGGTCGCTGAACTGCACCAACTGTGCTCGGAAGCTAATTTCGTTGTGTCCGCACCTGCCGGGCTCTCAGCGGAATTCGGGGATATATGCCGGAACCTTATTCCGGATAAGCATATACGCGTCGTGAAGGGCGGAAGAACAAGGATAGAATCCGTATATAACGGCCTGGTCAGACTCGGGGAATCCGCGAAGTTCGCGGCCGTTCACGACGCCGCAAGGCCTTTTATCACGGAAGAACTCCTGCTATCTACATTGGAAGAAGCGCGCCGGACAGGCGGCGGCGCAGCGCTCTCAAGGAAGATCCGGGACACGGTGAAACGTGCCGATTCCAGCCGGAAAGTCATCGAAACCCTCGACCGGGAATCTCTGTATGCAGTCGAGACACCACAGATATTCCCGACGGAAATGCTCGTCGATGCCTGTAAAAAAGCGCTGGACGAGAATCTTCAGGCGACGGACGACGCCGGAGTAATGCAGCATTGCGGACACGATGTCCACCTTTTCGTGCACAATGGGGTAAACCTTAAAATAACCTGTCGGGAAGACCTCGATCTGGCACGTATGTTTTGCCGGGCCGGTGAATCTCTATGAAGCAGTTAAATTATTGTAACAATGGAGCCAATTTCAAAACTCTCCGTGGCCGCCCAGGGGGTTGGCTCCGTTATTTTATGAAAAATCAATATTTTAGGGTTAA
>CAZGYO010000196.1:0-5470 GCA_964530455.1 uncultured Victivallales bacterium | reverse complement strand
GCCTCGCATCCAAAATGGCAGGCCGCGCGGCCACGGAGAGTTCTGAAATTGGCTCGGGAGTAAAAAAATAAACTTTGGAGTTGAACATGTCTTCTTTTGCCTACA
The DNA here is from genome assembly GCA_964530455.1 of uncultured Victivallales bacterium. GTDB lineage: Bacteria > Verrucomicrobiota > Lentisphaeria > Victivallales > CAZGYO01 > CAZGYO01. Next base: position 5,365 of record CAZGYO010000196.1, on the reverse strand, counting down.
GTAGAGTCTTGCTGAAACTCAGCGGAGAAATCTTGAAGGGGAACCGGGAGTCGGGATATGATCCGGACGCGGTAGCAAAAATAGTCGAGCGGGTCAGAATCGTGCTGGACGAGGGACTTGAGATCGCGGTGGTCGTCGGCGCCGGCAATGTCTGGCGCGGTGTTACCGGATCGGGTTCGGAAGGCTGGGGAATGGACCGTGTCACGGCGGACTACATGGGAATGCTGGGCACTGTTATGAACGCGCTGTGTCTGCGCGACGCGTTCCAGGCTGCCGGTGTGCCCGCGGAGGTCCAGACCTCAATCCCCATGGAGCCCGTGGCGAAACGTTTCGACCGCTACAAGGCGCTGAGGGCAATGGAGGAGGGAAGGATAGTCATTTTCGGCGGGGGTACGGGAAGCCCGTTTTTCACTACGGACACTACGGCGGTCCTTCGTGCGCTCGAGATAGGCGCGGAGGCGGTTCTTAAAGCGACGAAGGTCGACGGCGTCTACAGCTCCGACCCGGAGAAGGACTCGGACGCGGAGCGCTACGGGGAACTCGATTTCGACGAAGCGATAGCGAAGCAGATAAGAGTGATGGACACCACGGCTTTTTCGATGTGCAGGGACAACGACCTGCCGATAATAGTGTTTGATTTTTACGATCCGGAAAGCCTGGAGAAGGTTGTCCAGGGCGATCTCTCAATCGCTACACTTATACACTGACCGGGCGGATTTTAAAAAGTAAAGAGAGAATTGCGAAATGCGGAAAATTTGATGTTCTCTCGTAGCTCGAGCGTCTCGCTTGAGTATAAATCATTGTCGGCAGGACAATGATTTGCGGCAATTTTGCGCATTTCGCAATTCCCATATCAAAAGGTAAAAGGAAGGAGTTCGCAATGCAATATTCTGAATTCGGAAAAACAGGGTTCAAGATATCAAAACTTGGATTCGGAGCCATGCGCTTGCCCATGCACGAGGACGAGGACGGCAAGCAGCATGTGAAGACGGACGAGGCAATAGAGATGATACATTTTGCCTTCGAGAATGGCGTGAACTATATTGACACCGCATACGTGTACAGCGGGGGCGAAAGCGAAGTGGTGGTAGGCAAGGCTCTCAAGGGCTGGAGGGACAAGGTCAAGGTGGCCACCAAACTTCCTACATGGCAGTGCGAAAAAAAAGAAGATTTCCGCATACTGCTCGAGGAACAGTTGGAAAAACTGGACGTCGACTGTATAGACTTCTATCATTTCCACGGCTTGGGCAAAGGCAACTGGGAGGGAGTGATTCTGAAACACGATTATCTTTCCGAGGCGGAAAAAGCCAGGGACGAAGGCCTGATAGAACATCTCTGTTTTTCGTTTCACGACGATCCCGGGGTGATGAAAGAGATAATCGACGGCGGCAACTTCGCGTCCGTGCTTTGCCAGTACAATCTTCTGGACCGTGCCAACGAGGACTCCATCGCCTATGCCAGGGAAAAAGGTGTTGGCGTGGTGGCGATGGGACCTGTCGGCGGGGGGCAGCTGGCGTATCCGCTGGACTACCTGGAAAACGCCATCCCCGAATCCGGTTCATGCGCCGAGATAGCGCTGCGTTTCGTCCTTGCAAACGAAAATGTCAACTGCGCGCTTTCGGGTATGGGTTCGATGCGGATGGTCGAGGAGAATGTCGCCATTGCCTCGACCTCAGGGCCCCTCACCGGGGAGCAGATAGCGCTGGTGGAGAAAGCGGTAGAAGAACGAAAGGCTCTGGCCGAACTGTACTGCACCGGCTGCGGATACTGCATGCCGTGTCCGCAGAATGTCGACATCCCCGGAGTGTTCAGCGCCATGAATCTCGACAGGGTATACAAGATGCCGGAACACGCAAGGAGAAAATACAGGAATCTCAACAAAAAAGACGGTTCGAAAAGAAACGCATCGGCGTGTGTCGAGTGCGGAACCTGCGAACCGAAATGCCCGCAGAAGATTCCTATAATCAAGCAACTCAAAGAGACTGATAAGGCGCTTTCGGAATAATTCTTGACTAACAAAAAGATCATTGTATCTTAAGAGGTTTCAGCTTTTTCTTACGCGTCGAAAGAATTTGCACAGGGGTCTCAAACATGCTCAGGGACGAAAAACAGTTCACGATGATCGAACTGCTGGTGGTTATTGTTATAATCTCCATTCTTGCGACGATGCTTCTGCCGGTACTCAGCGTCGCCAGGAAGCGCAGTCGCGCTATCTCCTGCGTGAACAACATGAAACAGATCGCCACGGGCCTTATCCTTTACGGTGACGAATTCGACGGTTTTATGGTTCCCGGACGGCTTCCCGCGGACGGCGTTTCGGGCGGCAACTACGAAGTCGGCAACGGGGAGAGATACCGGCCGCGCTGGTACTGCCTGATAGGCATTGCCGCTGATTTTTATCCTTACGACACGCCGGCTTCCGGCGCGGCATCCGCCGACAACCAGCAAATCGACAACGATCTGTTCCTCTGTCCGCAGGAACCGGAAATGAGCAATTGCCGTAACTACCCGTACGGATACAACTACCAGTTTCTTGGAAATGCCCGGGGCGGATCCGGAGACTACATTAACTGGCCCCTCAGGCGTGAATCCGTGAACGCCCCGTCTTCGACAGTATCTTTCGCCGACTGCATGGGCACGGCGGCGGGTAAGGCGGCTTCCGCGCGAAAGCCCTATGACGAGGATATGAAAAACGGGCTTGAAAACCTGAGCGGTATAGGTAATAACGCATGGGCGCTGGACCCGCCCAGGCTGATAGTGGGCAGTTCGGATTTCTGCGACAGTTCCAACCGCGGCGCCGCTCACAGGTCAGCCATCGACCCGCGCCATCTGGGCGGGGCAAATGTCGCTTTCTGCGACGGTCATGTCGAGTCACAGAACCTTCTCGAACTCGGCTACGCGCTTGACTCCGACGGTTCTGTGGATGTGAACGGCACAAACAAGTATTTTTCAGGGAGCGGCGGGGACGAAGATCCGCCCGACATAAACTAGAGCCTGTTCAAAATAAGTGGTCACGTGGTTGTGATAGCTTTTCGAACAGGCTCAAACCAGGCAGGGAGAAGCACTTTGGGTAGAGGACTTGACATGGATCCGGGAGAAGCCCGGAGACTTGTGGAGGAGGCAGCGGAGCGCAAGAAACGCGAAGACGCCCTGTCCGCGCAAAAGGAGTACGGCAACCACGTGGGGGGCGCGGTCAAGGCGCAAAAAAACATCAGAAAACAAATTTCCCGGAAAGATGACGAAGCGTCTTCAAGGCCGAAACTGACACTGCTTGTGCTGCTGATATTTCTTCTGGCCGTGGTGCTTGCCGTAGTCATTTTCCGTGGCGACGAGGAGGAAGAATTCGTTACCGCCAACAGGGTCGACACAGAACGCGCGAACCTCAAAAACGCCCGGTCTTTCGCGCAAATGCTCATCAGGACAGCCGGCTCGCGTAATCCCCCCGCACGCAGATTTCTTCCAGAGTCGCTGGGGCTGGATGAAAAGCAAAGTATTCTGGAGGCGCTGGATACAATGTCTGACAGGAAACTCCTGGCTCTCGAGCCCAAAAGCAAGGCCGATAAGAAGTTTACGGCGCATTGCCGGTTTTCCGGCGGCGGCGGCAAAATACACCTGGAACTGACACCCGAAAAATCATTTCTTATAACCGAAGTTACCGTTTACTGATATCCCGCGGTACTTCCTTTCCGGCTTTGGCTTTATCCGGAACCCGTTGGCCTGCCCCGAACCTACGCCTTACATTCCTGGTTTTCGTGCTATATCCCGTGCAATGGACAAAATGGGAATCAAAAGAAAGGAATGGGAAATGAAGAAGCTTCTTTCTCTGGCAGTCATTGCTGCGGCAATGCTTGTGATCACCGGATGCGAAACCTGCTACGGATGCGGCGGCGAAGAAAAAGCCGACGAGGTTTGCCCCGCGCCGGCTGAAACAAAGTAAAAACCAGTTTCAAAACTCCGCGCGAACCGCGTTGATAGCGCAGGCGGCCACGGAGAGTTTTTTAATTGGCTCAAAGGTGAATTATCTTTTCATTACACCCCCGGAATTCCGGGGGCGTTTTTTGTCAAGCCTTCTATCCGCCGGAAACAAAGAGTTCTCTTTTGTGCTCGGCCCCTTTGTCCGAAAGCACGCTTGAATAGAGGGCGAAGCCGGGAACATCAAAGGTTCGACCCGCGAACCTTTCCGCGAACTCCGCAAGTAAGACCATTTCCCTTTCAGCCGGCTTCCGTTTGATTCTGGCAACAGTTATATGCGGAGAAAAACTTCTCTTTTCAGGGTCAATGCCGATCTGCTCCAGCGCCGCATCAATTTTCTCTTTAAGCCCGAATAGTTTCCGGCATTCCGACAGCCCGACCCAGAAAATACCGGGGTTTCCGCGGCGCGGGAAGAAGCCGGAACCACTCAGTGAAAGGCTGAACCCCGAAAAAGACACCGAATTCAGCGCTTTTCGGATCTTATCCATGTACCCGGTGTCCGTGTCACCAAGGAAACGGAGAGTCAGGTGTATCTGCCCGGCTCGGACAGCTTTGACCCCCTTTCTTCCGGGAACTTCCGCAAGGGCGCGGGACAGGCCTTCGGGAAGGTCTATCGCGATGAACAAGCGCTGCCTCCGGGAATCGTCCATGTTGAATCCTTTAAGCATATCGGGACCGGAATCGCCGTTGCCCGCCTAGAAAGAACGCTGCAAAGCCAGCACCTTGCCCTGCACTGAGACCTGTTCCGGCTTGTATTGCTGGATCTTGAACTCCGGGTTTGCGGGATGCAGCTCGATGTTGCCTTTTCGCGGATAGAATTTTTTCACCGTCGTCTCGTCCTCGACGAGCGCGACGACAATATCCCCCGGCCTGAGATCCGAGGTCTGATGAACAATAACGGTGTCACCGTCCAGAATCCCCGCGTCCTTCATGCTTTCACCGTCGATTTTCAGCGCGAAAAGCTCCCTGGCCCGCACGTTACCCAGCAAATTCATGTCGCAGTAGACTTCACCCTCCCTCAGCGCCGGAGAGTCCAGGGGAAGACCGGCGCTGATACGGCCGAGAAGAGGCACCGGTAGAACAAAGGAAACATGCCTTACACCCCTTCGAGGCTGCGTCAGGCTTATGCTCCGCGCCTTCGAACTCCTTTGCAGAAAACCCTTCTTCTGAAGCGATTTGAGGTGCGCAAACACCGTCGATGTCTTTATATCGTAGTGTTCGGCTATTTCGTACACGGTGGGCGCCATCCCTTCTGTCAGCGTGAAGTCCTCGATAAAATCAAGGATGTCTCTCTGTTTGTCCGTAAGTCCTCGCATATGTCTCCTCCTATAGTGTTTTATAGAGAGAATTGCGAAATGCGGAAAATTTGCTGTTCTCTCGTAGCTCGAGCGTC
>CAZGYO010000195.1:0-5472 GCA_964530455.1 uncultured Victivallales bacterium | reverse complement strand
ATCGCGGGAACGACCATCAGGCTCGCAAAAAGATACGCGAGGACAACGGCAGGGCCGCATACGGCGAAGACTATCGCCGGCAACACGAAAAGGCCCGAAGAAATCATTGCCCCGCTTGCAATGCAGAACAGGTCGAAAACACCCAACTGGCGCTTAAGTGTTTTCCTTATTGACCGTCCGCCGGTAAAGATTCTCTGTGTGACGTTTTCAAGCACCGGATCCCACCTTTCTATTCCGTCCAGAGTGTAAGGCCTGTGGCCTCGTCGTATCCGCGGACAAGTTCTTGCCCTTCAAATGCTTCTATCAGATATTCGCAGGCAAAGACTTCTGAGCCGGCGGCAAGGTGGCCGCCGAAAGCCCTGCCTTCGCTGTCCGAGAGCACAAGATGCGCATGCACCATCGGAACGCCTTCCTTGACGGAAACGTTTCCAGCAAGCCTGAGGATTTCCATCGGATACGGAAAATCCATGTAGTTGTACTCCCTGCTGTCCTGATCGTAGAACCCGACGCGCGCTTTTCTGACGGCGCCTATGGCCTCGACCCGGCCAAGCGTGATATTTTCTGAGACACATATTCGGGTAAGTTCTTCGAGAATATCTTCGCCATGCCCGAGTTTTCCCATTAACAGTGCCGAACTTTTCATTTTTTTTATCATTGTCATCGTCTGTCTCCGTATCTACTTTTCTAAATTATACCGAACCAATTTCAAAACTCTCCGTGGCCGCCTGCGCTACCAACGCGGTTCACGCGAAGTTTTGAAACCGGCTCAACATGCTCACTCAGGAAAGATCATGCCTGTCCCATCAAAACCTTTACCTCCACAGTCTTTCCCGGTGCGGCGCAGGGGATTTTTGCCCCGTCAAGCGGTTCACCCTCAACACTGAGCTGCGCAACGCCTTTTGAGACACCGTCCGGGTTCTCCACGTTTATATTGTATAACGCACCCCTGTAACGGCGCGAAACTTTGAAAGACTTCCATTCACGCGGAACACACGGATCAATCAGAATACCGTCGAGTTCCGGCCTTATCCCGAGTATATGCTGTGCGGCAAGCACAAACGACCACGCCGCCGTGCCGCTGAGCCAGGAGTTTTTTGCTTCGCCAAAGTTTTCCGAGTCGGGTCCGGCCGTCATCTGGCTGTAACAATAGGGCTCGCAGCGGTAGCTGTCTATCTGCAATTCTTTCGCCACGGGACATATCTTCATGTAATACTCAAACGCGCGGTCACCGCGGCCGAGAAGCGTCTCGGCGATCTGTATCCAGGTGTTGTTGTGGGTGAAAATACCGGCGTTCTCCTTGTAGCCCGGCGGGTATGAACTGATCTCTCCGAGTTCGGGATGGTACTGGGAATACGCCGGCTGCTGAAGTACGATCCCGTTGGGTGTCGAGAGGTGTTCACGGACGGAATCCAGCGCTTTCAGCGCGCGGTCGCCCTCGAAACCTGCGCCCCCGAGAATGCACCAGCCCTGGCTCTCGATGAAGATCTTTCCCTCATCGTTTTCCTTTGAGCCGACCTTTTTCCCAGAAGCATCGTACGCGCGCAGAAACCATTCGCCGTCCCAGCCGTGTATCTCTATGCATTCCAGCATCTTCTTCCGGTACGAAAGCATTCGTTCGGCATCTTTTACGCTGCCCGTAAACCTGTATATTTCGGCGATCTTTCCGCAGACCGTACAGAATAGGCCGGCAATCATCAGTGATTCAGCGACTTCCGCTTCCGGGCCGTCCACATCGCCGGCGAGCTGGAAACTCTCTCCGGGCTCACGGGAAAAACAGTTCAGGTTCAGGCAGTCGTTCCAGTCGGCGTGCCCGATAAGCGGAAGCCCGTGTGGACCGAGTCGTTCGAGAGTATAGGAAACGGATTTTTCAAGATGGTCAAGAAGCGTCGCGCCGTCACGGTTGTCAAGGTCCGAGAAACCAGTCCTTTCCTCCAGTATCGAAAAATCTCCGGTTTCCGCGAGGTACGCGTAAGTTGACAGCGGGAGCCAGAGTGGGTCGTCGTTGAACCCGCTGCCCATCATTGCGTTACCCTTCCCCGTAAGCGGCTGGAACTGATGGTGGCACGATCCGTCCGAAAGCTGTGTCGCGGCAAGTTCAAGTACCCGTTCCCGGGCTCTTTCCGGCTCCATATGCACCACCCCAAGCAAATCCTGATTGCTGTCGCGAAACCCCATGCCGCGCCCTATTCCCGACTCGTACAGGGATGCCGACCTCGAAAGATTAAGAGTCACCATGCACTGGTACTGGTTCCATGTGTTCACCATCCGCGAAAAAAGCTCATCCCCCGTATCCGCACGAAAAATGGACAGGCGTTCGTTCCAGTAGGCTTCAAGTCCGGTGAAAGCCGTTTCCACGGATTCGGAATCCGCGAATTTCGCAGCTGTCTCCAGATACGGCGACTTGTTGACTATCCCGTATTTTTCAAATTTAAGGTTTTCCGGATTCTCCGCATATCCGAGCAGAAAATGCAGCCTCTTCGACTCGCCCGGGGCGAGTTCAATATCAACCTGATGCACTCCGACCCGCGCCCAGCCCGTACCCAGGCTGTCCCTGCAGCACCCCTCCAGAACAGCTTCCGGCGCGCCAAGAGAACCGTGCACCCCCACAAAACTGTCGCGCGAAGTGTCGAAACCAACCGTCTCAGCTCCAAAAACCGCGAAATACGCAAAATGGTTCCTGCGTTCACGGTATTCCGTGACGTGGTAAATAACATTTTCTTCGTGTTCGACCTCGCCGATCGAGAAATTCCGCTGAAAATTGCTCATATCGTCCATTGCGTCCCAGAAACACCATTCCAGCATCCCCCACAGGCTTATACGCTTGGTTACGGAAGATTCGTTTGCGATACGCAGGTCCCATATCTCGGCATTTTCTCCAGGAGGAACAAAATACCGCACGGAAACCTTCATCCCGTTCCTGGAACCTGTTATACGGGTATAGCCCGGGCCGTGCCGGCATTCGTAGAAATCGAGCCTGGTTGCAGAAGGTTTCCACCCGGGATTCCATATCCCATCTCCATCCTTTATATAGATATAACGCCCGTTCGAGTCCAGCGGGACGTTGTTGTATCGGTACCTGGTGATTCGCCTCAATCTAGCATCCCTGTAGAAGCTGTAGCCGCCCGCGGTATTGGATATTATGCCAAGATAATCACGGTTTCCCATATAGTTGATCCAGGGCAGCGGGGTGTCCGGACGGGTTATCACGTATTCACGCGCGGCATCGTCAAAATGTCCGTAGGGATTCGGATTCGAGCCGGTATCAGTCCTCATAGTGTCTCCGTTTGACAAAATATTCTTCGTTGAAAGCCATTTTAATAGATCAAGTTTCAAAACTCCGCGTGAACCGCGTTAGAACGGCAGGCTCTTTTTGCCCGAATGCCAGGCAGCCACGGAGAGTTTTGAAATTGGCTCACAGTGCTTGACTATATCCTGCCGGCACAGTCTTTCAAGCCTGACAACTCCTAAACGCAGCCGCTTGGTTTATCCCGGAAAATCTTTCTGAAAAGAACAATTTTGTGCAAGTTTCAGCAATAAAGTATCCGAATAAGAACCCCTTTATATGGCATGTGCTCTTTGCATGGAAAACAAGATATGGTATTGTAATCTGAGAAAAGCAGTCCCCCAGCGTGCCGTGGATTTATGCTTATTGTACATATTCAGTAAACCGCGTTGGTAGCGCAGGCAGGCGGCCACGGAGAGTTTTGAAATTGGCTCTACAAACAGTTATTGGGGTGATTAGCGGCATCGTCCTGATCATTAAAATTCAATACTATCGGAGATTTAACCATGAAAAGGATAATAGTATTTCTACTGCTGGCGGCGGCAACGCGGGGATGGCCTTCCGCTTTTGCCGATACAGAGACCGTAAAACTCGACCTGGACCTGGAATGGCGCATCCTCTACGAGGAAATAGCCGACCAGATGGGCGGCCGGATTCCTCAGGCGGACCGCGCCTATAACAGGCATTCAATTATCGCCGACGGCGACCGGAACCCCGTGGACGTCATGCTGAGACGGACTGAGGCGATGCTGGAGAACCTTAACACGGGCGGCGGGCTCGAAAACGCGGCCGAATTCAGGGAACGCCTGAAAAACCTGAAGGAAAAAGCCTCTTCGCTTCCCCCGGGAGGGAAAAAAGCCAGGCCGGCACAGAAAAAAATAACCGACCAGTACGGAAAGAAAACTAACGGCCCACCCGTAAAAGCCGGCGATGTCGATATGGGACCCTACAAGGAACTTTTCATTGAAACAGCTAAACTCAACCGCGAAATCGCACTCTCAAATCCACTTCTTGATTTCGATAAAATAGTATTTGTAAAAAAACATCCGCCACGCGTCGGACACATGTGCGACCAGTGGTTTGGAATGGCACAGGATCCCGGGGGCGGGCTCTTCATTCTTTCCGGTTCCGGAAAAGAGAAACCTTCGGTAAGAAACCTCACCGAGAGCGCGAAAGTCGCAATTGGACGCCTGAAAGGACAGGAACTCAAACCCGGAGTATTCGCGTGTCCCGAACTTACATATGACGCGAAACAAATATGGTTTTCCTACTCAGAACTTAACCAGGCGTTTTCAGAGTTCTGGCAAAAAACACGCAATGAACACAAAAAGACCTCACCATGGGGAGGAAAGGCGTACAGCGATAACTACCGCCGGAAACTCGAGGACAGCTTCCATATATTCAGAATCGATGCCGACGGCGACAATCTCCTGCAGATGACAGACGGCGCCGAAGACGACCATTCGCCCTGCGTTCTTCCGAACGGTCGCGTCGCGTTCGTTTCGACCCGGAGACAAAGCGAGGGTCGCTGCCACCCGCGTCCATGTCCGGCATACGTCCTGTACTCAATGTTGCCGGACGGATCCGATATGCAGCCGCTTTCATACCACGAAATAAACGAGTGGACGCCGCGGGTAAACAATGACGGACGCATAGTATATTCGCGCTGGGACTACCTCGACCGCAAGTTCAGCGACGGCCAGACGCCCTGGATAGCGAACCCTGACGGGACAAACGTCAGAATCCTCTACGGAAACTACGAAAGCGTCTTCCGTGGGAAGGTGCAGGAAGACCTGCGCGCAATTCCGGAAACACCCCTCTACGTCGGCGTGATGCACACGCACCACATGTCGGCATACGGCGGACTTATAATCTATGATTCGACAAAGCCGGATATTCAGGAACAGCCAGGAATATCCTTTCTCACACCAGAAACCAACGGCAACGGCCCAAGCCGTTACGCTTCCCCGTACCCGCTTGACGACAAGTATTTTCTCTGCGTGTGGTCGCCCGACACTCCGCACCTGTCACTTAACGTCTGGAAATGGTTCCGGCCTCCAACACCGCACGGGATATATCTGATCGATGCTTTCGGCAACAAAACACTGCTCTACCGGGACAGCAAAATCGCATGCATGGCCCCCCTGCCACTGAAACCGCGAAAAAAAGAACCAATCATCCCGCACCAG
>CAZGYO010000194.1:1852-5473 GCA_964530455.1 uncultured Victivallales bacterium | reverse complement strand
GCTGTAGGCGGCGGTTCCGTTCTGGACGCGGTCAAGTTTATCGCGGCAGGAATCTGTTATGACGGCGATCCATGGGATTTTACCTGGGATCGCGGCGCGGAGTCGGTAAAGGCCGCGCTTCCACTCGGTTCGGTTCTTACTCTCCCCGCGACAGGTTCTGAAATGAACCCGAACGCCGTCATAAGCCGTGAAGAGACCAGGGACAAGTGTGCGGTAATCAACCCGCATCTGTATCCGAAATTCTCGATTCTTGACCCGCGGACAACATTCAGTCTTCCTCCGCGCCAGACCGCGAACGGTATCGTGGACGCCTTTATCCACGTCATTGAGCAGTACCTTACATATCCGGTGAACGCTCCGCTGCAGGATCGCCAGGCGGAGGCGGTTCTTCTCACGCTGGTCGAGGAGGCGCCGAAAGTGATGGAGAATCCCGAGGATTACGATGCGCGCGCCAATGTAATGTGGGCCGCGACGAATGCGCTGAACGGCCTGGTCGGCCTGGGTGTCCCCGGAGATTTTGCCACGCATATGATCGGGCACGAAATTACCGCGTTGTACGGTCTAGACCATGCCCGGACACTTGCAGTTGTCCTTCCCGGTGTAATGGAGCATCAGCGTGAACGGAAAAAGGAGAAGATTCTGCGTTACGGTGAAAGGGTATGGGATATCGTCGGGGGAGACGATGATTCCCGGCTTGATGCCGCAATTGAACGCACGGAGGCCTTCTTCCAGTCTCTGGGAATAAAGACCCGTCTCCGCGACTATGGAATCGGCGAAGACGCCCCGGAAAAGGTGGTGGAGAACCAGAAAAAGCGCGGTATTAAACTCGGAGAGCACGGCGATATCGGCAACAGCGAAATAGCGGAAATCGTACAGCTTCGGTACTAGCAGGCTGTCGGACTTTGTCCGACTGAACGCCTGCTAGAGGATCAGGAACAGATCGTTGATCCGTATTCAGGGTGATACAAATCAATGTTTCCACACGCAACATCAACGCGGCGGCCGCCGGCGGCGACCCTGTTTTGCTCCGCGGAAACACGCAGTGGAAAAGTTTTGCGCACAATGCGGCCGGGCCGGACTTGCCAAAGTCCCACATTCTGCTAAAGTAGTCGGCGCTGAAAAATAGGCCGAGTACATATTCAGCAAAGGTACATATTCAGCAAACCCCGACGTGGTTCACTGAATATGTGCCAGAGTACTTTTGGAGATAGAAATGAACAGTAAGATTAATGTGTCTGTGATAGGGGCGTCGGGGTATTCCGGCGAGGAACTGATAAGAATACTTCTCGGTCATCCTTCATGCCGGCTGAGTCGTCTGACTTCAAGAAAATATTCCGGTCGGAAGATCGGGGAAGTATTTCCGCGCTTCGCGGGATCCGAGATTTGTTTCAGCGACCCCGACGCAGACAGTGTCGCGTCGGATTCCGAGGTGGTGTTTCTGGCGCTGCCTCACGGTCTTGCCGCGGAATTCGCGGCTCCGCTTTTCGCGGCGGGAGTAACTGTTATCGACATAAGCGCTGATTTCCGGCTGAAAGACACCGATAAATACAGCAGCTACTACGGGGCAAAGCATCCCGCGCCGGAACTGCTCTCAAAATCCGTCTACGGCCTGCCCGAACATTACAGGGAAGAGATAAAGAACGCGAAACTCGTGGCATGTCCCGGATGTTATCCCACGAGCATACTCCTGCCCATGATACCATTGCTCAAGGCAGGCGCTGTTTCGGGCCGGGGTATAAGCATATGCAGCATGAGCGGCGTGACCGGGGCGGGAAGGAAAGTGGATCTGCCTTTTATTTTTCCCGAATGCAACGAAAGCCTGCGGGCTTACTCCCCGTGCGGGCACAGGCATCTCCCCGAAATCGAACAGGAACTTGCCCTTGCTTCGGGGGACAGCTCGGTCACGGTCAACTTTGTCCCTCACCTGGCGCCTGTGAACAGGGGAATATGTTCGACCGTCATCGCGGAAATAGCGGACGAAGGAATCGGGCCAGCCGAACTGCTGTCCGAGTACTATTCCGATGAGCCTTTTGTGAGGGTGCTGGGTACGGGTTCGATGCCGGACACCAAGAATGTAACGTTTACGAATTTCTGCGAGATTGGGGCGGTTCGCGATGAGCATACCGGCCGGGTTATAGTTTCTTCCTGCATCGACAATCTTACAAAAGGCGCATCCGGGCAAGCGGTCCAGTGTATGAACATCGCGTTCGGTCTGGACGAGACAGAAGGTCTCCTATTATGAAGCGCGATGTGGAAAAACTGAAAATAGCAGACTGCGAATTCAGCAGCCGTCTTTTTCTCGGTACGGGAAAGTTTTCTTCCGGTGAAGCTCTCAGGGAGGCAATCGACCGTTCCCGGACGGAACTTGTGACGGTTTCACTCACCAGGGTTGATTTCGAGTCGAAAACAGACAGTATCCTGGACGCGATAGATACGCGCAAAGTCAAGGTGATGCTCAACACTTCCGGCGCCAGGGATGCTGAAGAGGCCGTGAGAATAGCAGGCATCGGCAAAGCTGCGGGTTACGAGTGGATAAAGCTCGAGATCCACCCGGACCCCAACTATCTGCTTCCGGATCCGATAGAGACGCTGGCCGCAGCCGCGAAACTGGTTAAGGAGGGAATGAAGGTGCTTCCCTATATCAACGCCGACCCGGTGCTGGCGAAGCGCCTGGAAGATGTCGGCGTCCACGCGGTTATGCCTTTGGGGTCACCTATCGGATCGAATATGGGACTTTCAACAAAATCCATGCTGCGGATAATAATTGAACAGTCAACTGTGCCGGTCGTTGTTGATGCGGGCATAGGTTCGCCCTCGCATGCCGCCGAAGCTATTGAGATGGGTGCGGACGCGGTACTCGTGAATACGGCCATAGCATCTTCGGAGGACCCCGGCCTGATGGCCGAGGCATTTGCCGGGGCTGTGGGTTCCGCGGTCAAGGCGGTGCGGGCCGGGCTTCCCGCGTGCTCGCTGCTGGCTGACGCTACCTCGCCGATGGACGCGTTCGGGGAACTGGTCAGCGATTGACACGCGAATCCATGGATTCAGGTGAATAGAGAATGTATCCGAAATGCATGACAGGCGAAAGAGAATTAGTTTCCGCTCTGGAGAAAGCGGAGCCGGGGGACCTTGAACAAGCCATCTCGAAACACAGACCGGGATTCGGGGATTTCATCAAATTTCTTTCGCCGGCTGCTTCCGGTTTTCTTTCCGAGATGCGCGGGGCCGCCGAAGCCAGGAAGAAGATGTATTTCGGAAAGACAGCCAGATTTTATTCCCCGTTATACCTTTCGAACGCATGTGTCAACCGTTGCGTCTACTGCAATTTTCGCGCGGATCACAGTGTCCGCAGAAAGACCTTGTCCTTAGAAGAGGTGATTGCGGAGGCGGAAGTTCTGCGCGGCTACGGGATAGATTCCGTACTTCTGGTCAGCGGCGAGGATCCGGAACAGGTAACAGTGGATTTTCTCGAAGATGTCGTGCATGGCCTGAAACAGATGTTCTCATATCTGGCAATAGAGATATACCCGCTTGACGTTTCAGGTTACAGAAGGCTTTTCGAGGCGGGAGTGGATGGGCTTACGCTTTATCAGGAGACCTATGAGAGGGAACTCTATGCGA
>CAZGYO010000194.1:0-1842 GCA_964530455.1 uncultured Victivallales bacterium | reverse complement strand
GGGCCCGAAAAAGGACTACGACAAGCGCCTGGAAGCCGTGAACAACGGCGGACTCGCGGGTATGCGCGTTCTCGGAATAGGGTGCCTGCTGGGTCTTTACGACTGGCGTGTAGAGAGTGTGTCGCTCGCGGCGCATGCTGCCTGGCTGAGAAAACATTTTTGGAAAAGCAGAGTACAATTCTCATTTCCGCGGATAACGGGCACGGAGGGCGCTTTTTCCGCGCCCGCCCCGCTTTCCGAGGCTGAACTTGAACAGATGATGCTCGCTTTCAGGCTTTTTTTCCCGGACGCACCGATAGCTGTTTCTACACGTGAAAGCCCGGCTTTCAGAAACAGAATAATAAAAAGCTGCGCCAGCCACATCAGCGCAGCCTCGCGGGTTGTGCCCGGCGCCTACTCCGATGGCGAATCCGTCGATCTCGGGCAGTTTACCCTGAACGACAGGCGTGGCGTGGCCGATATCAGGCGGGAACTCGAAAATCAGGGAATCGAATCAGTCTTCAAGGATTGGGACAGATGTATTGCCAGGTGAGTTTCGCGCTGGCTTCGTGAAACAACGGGGCGCTAGCCCCGTTATTTCATGAGTTTCCGACCATTACGCCCTTTGCCGTGCTTTTTATTTTGCCAAAAGATCAATATCGGGTGTCTGTGTTGAATATGTAACACATGCAAACTAGCTTATAGAAGTCGACGAAGAAAGAACTTTGCGCCGAAAGGGGAAAACATGTTTGTGAAACTCAACGGGAAAAGAACCGGGATCGCGGATGAAAGCTGTGTGCTTGAACTGCTTGTATCCATGGATTTCGATCCTGAAAAAGTGGTGATTTCGTTAAACGGGCAGCTAATACCGGTTGAGAAGCTTCTCGACACACTGCTCAGAGAAGGCGACGAGGTGGAACTTTTCTCTTTTGTGAGCGGGGGATGAGAGACTTGAATGGTGTTTTCTCGTCTAATCCTCCCGGAGTCACCCGGGCTCTCTCCGTCAGGCAGGCCTTTGTCGCGGGCGCAGGGGGGCTGGGTTCGAATGTTGCTATGATGCTTGTCCGCGCCGGGATCGGGTCGATTACCGTAGCGGACTACGATGTTGTTGAAGCCCCGAACCTGAATCGGCAGCAGTATTTCACGGACCAGATAGGCCTCCCGAAAGTGGAAGCCCTCGGGACAATGTTGCTCAGGGTAAACCCCGGTCTGAAGCTGAATACTGTCAACGCAAAACTTAATCACGAAAACCTGCCTGCAATAACCGATCCGTGTCCGGACATCGTTCTGGAATGTTTTGACAGGGCCGAAGAAAAGAAAATGCTGGCTTCTTTCTGTATTTCTATGCTCCCGCAAGTTCCCCTGGTCGCGGTTTCAGGCCTGGCCGGGACGGGCCCCGTGGAGAATATCCGTGTCTTAAGAAAAGGCCCGGGCGGGATGATCGTAATCGGTGACGGTGAAACCGAGATGACCCCTGAAAACGGAACACTTTCATCGCGTGTCACATTTGCCGCCGCCTACCAGGCTCACATGGCAATTTCAATACTTCTGGAAAAGCCGTGAAGCATTTGACATTCAAAGCCCTGTTTTCTGCCGCGTCCGGAGAAGGTCGAGGTCTGATATCTTGCTGAATACCAGTTCGGCGATTTTTTTTGAGCCCGTATCGTCCGGATGGCAGAAGTCCGCGAAACAGTCGGGGTCGTCGACGGATGAAAGGTCTACAAGCAGGGTGTTTTCGTTTTTCGCGATGGATTTTATGATAGCGTTGATTTTCTCAATGACCTGCCTCAGCTGATTTTCCGTGCCGTAGGGTCTGAAAGTAAACGCCTTGCCTCTGTCCACTTCGCTGTTAATCTTGTCGAA
>CAZGYO010000193.1:0-5511 GCA_964530455.1 uncultured Victivallales bacterium | reverse complement strand
GAACTTGAAGGAATCTGTTCCGCTGCTGCTTTCGGCCACCCCGAAAAACGATTTACGGTCGTATCCCTCGATACGGCAGATCAGGTTGATCTTTCCGTCCAGTTCGATGGCGCCGGGGTTGAGCACTGCGTTTACTCCCTGTCTTTCCATCAATCTCGGGTTGGTTTCCGGATTGAGATCGTAACGCCATGAAAGAGGTATATGGTCTCTTGTCAGGACCGGATTGTGGTAGCGTTGGTACCAGCCGTTTATCCAGCTTGCGCTGGGCTTGTTCTTCCTTGAAATAATATCTTCATGCCGACGCGCGAGAAGGGCGAGCCGCCGCTTGTATTCTGAATTTCCCATCTGAATTTCCCGTAAATTGTCCGGGGTTAGATATCTTTCATCTTTGGGGAGAGGTATTCTACACAACTGTTCAGGGTGGCCAGTTTCGGGTAGTCGTCTTCGGGCACCTCAATCCCGTAATGCTTGCGCAATTCCATTACAATGTCCAGGAAATCCATCGAGTCCAGATCGAGCTGGTCGCGTAGTGGTTTGTCCGGGGCGATGCCTGAACAGTCGCCTTCTGGAAGTATCTCATCAATGATTTCGACAATCGCTTTGGAAATTTCTTTTTCGGTCATGATTTCTCCATATACCATTACTTGAACTAATGAAAGCGGGGGCAATTCCGCGTAAAATAAAAACTGAGTAATTTAACACCTGTTGCTCAGCCTGCAAATCTGCGGACAATAAGAACGGAATTAATTCCGAGCATTCCGAAAGAATTGTTCAGGATATAGTTGATTTGGCGGTTTGGAACGGTTTTTTCCAGGAGAAGTGAAGGCATGTTGCAGCGGGGATCGCGCTCGTTGAGGTTCATGCATGGATGGAGTACTCCGTCTTGGAAGGAGGGCAGGTTTCCGGCGAGTTCCAGTGCCCCTGCGGCGCCCATGGCATGTCCTATAAATCCTTTGGTGTTGTTTACCGGCGGAAAATATGCGCCCTTGGAAAAGACATTGTTTATGGCCTCGCATTCCTGGATGTCGCCCATCTCGGTTCCCGTGCCGTGGGTGTTGATTATGTCGATGTCCCCCGGGGTCAAACCGCTTCTTTTCAAAGCGGAGTCGATGCATTCAGCCTGTCGCTCCGGGTTCGGCAGAACGAAATGAGTTCCGTCCGAATTCATGGCGAATCCGGCGATTTCCCCGTAAATTCGCGCGCCTCGCTTTCTGGCGTCGTCCAGTCTTTCCAGGATATACAGCGCCCCGCCTTCGGCGACGACGATGCCTGTCCTGTCCCTGTCGAAAGGGCGGCTGGCCTTAGTCGGATCTGGATGATGCGCAAGCGCTCCCTGGCTCTTGAAGCTGGCGAATATGCCGAAAGTCCGTATACTTTCGGAAACCCCGCCTGCGACAGCGTAGTCTACTTCCCCGAGTAGAAGCTGCTGGTATCCCTGTATAAGCCCGGCGTTGCCGGCGGCGCAGGCCGCGCCCAGGCAGTAGTGCGGGCCGGTTATCCCGGTATTGACGGTTATTTCTCCGGCGGGATTGTTGGCCACCGTGCGCGGGTTGTGATAGTGGTTCCAGTATTTCACATCGTAGTCGAAGCGGCTGATCTCGTGGACTTCGTTTTCGGTTTCCACGTTTCCGTGTTCGGTTATTCCCACGTATATGCCGAACTTTCCGCGGTTTTCATCGGAGACCTCGAGCCCGGCGTCGGCCAGCGCCTCATTTGCACAGTAGACGCTAATCGATCCGGCGCGTGTGCCGTTGCGTATATCGCGTTTATTCTGATATTTGCGTGCGTCGAAATCGCATACGCCGGCATGTGTTTCGCCGATGTATCGGAGTTCGATGTTTCTTACTCCGGAGACTCCGGAAAGGAGATTTTTCCTGTATTCCGCGAGGTTGTTGCCGTTCGGCGCGCTGAGGCCGATGCCGGTTATCACGACACGTTTCTCATTTTTCATTCTCAATCGGGCTCCGTAGGACTCTGCGGGTTGGCATTGAACCCTTTTCAGGTCTATTGTTATGTTGACAAGCGAAAAAACTGGCTTTAAAACTAATTCAAATAAGAGAGAAATCAATCATGATTCTGGGTTTGGGCACGGATATTGTGACGGTATCGCGTATAAGGGATATGCTTGAGAAGCACGAATCGTCTTTCATGAAACGCGTTTTCTGCGACGAAGAACTGCTGGAGTTTCATTCCAGGAAGTCCGGCGAGATGTACCTTGCCGGACGCTGGGCCGCGAAGGAGGCGGCTTCGAAAGCCCTTGGGGTGGGCATGGGAGAACAGTGCGGCTGGAAGGATATAAGTATCGGAAACGACGCGGCGGGAAAACCTCAACTTTCATTGAGCGGGAAAGCCGCCGAACTTGCGCAAAGCATGAGGGTATCGGCCATCCATGTGTCGATAAGCCATGAGAAGGAGCACGCGGTTTCGTGTGTTATACTGGAGGGTGATTGATAATGAAGACGGTATCTCCGGAACAGATGCGCGAACTAGACAGCAGATCGATTAAGGACGCCGGGATTGCGGGTGAAGTTCTGATGGAACGGGCCGGTTGCGCGGCAGCCGAGCATATACTGGATTTCGTCTCGCGCGTGCCGGCTGAACACGCACGTCGTTTTGTCCTGCTTGCGGGCAAGGGCAACAACGGCGGTGACGCCTATGTGGCCGCGCGTATACTCTCGGAAAGGGATTCCAGACCGGTCGCGATATATTCCATATGTCCTTTGGGGGAACTCGGCGGCGATGCCGCAGTTAACGCCGGCCGTGTTCCGGGGGCTGTGAGCGTGACTGAAACCGTTTCTTTCCCGGGGGATATCGGTCGCGGAGACATTGTGGTTGACGGACTTCTAGGGACCGGCATATCCGGCCCTCCGCGCGGCCCGTACAGTGAATGGATCGAGAAACTGAACTCTCTTGATCTTCCGGTGATTTCTCTGGATCTTCCCTCTGGAGTTGATGCCGGCGACGGCAGCGTTGCAGGCGTTGCGGTGAGAGCCGTGATGACCGTGACAATGGGATTGCCGAAGACGGGGATGTTTATTCGGCCGGGATCGGATTTATGCGGGATGCTGAGATGCGTCGATATCGGCATACCCGAAAAATTTATCGCTGATGCCGAGTCCGGCTTCGAATCCATATTTGCTTCGGACGTAGAAAAGCTACTCGGAAATATCGATCCGGCATCGCACAAGAACAGCCGGGGAAGGGTGCTTATCGCGGGGGGGAGCCGGCTTTATTCCGGCGCGCCGTTCCTGGCCGCGAAAGGCGCGCTGCGCAGTGGGGCCGGGCTGGTTACTGTCGCTGTTCCCGACGGAACGGATGTGGCGCCTTCCTGCCCCGCTTCGCTTATCGTGAGAAAGATCCCGGGAAATCCGGAAGGTATTTTCAGCGGCGGCTCAGTCGACACGCTGCTTGAACTATCGCGCGCGCACGACTGCACTGTTTTCGGACCCGGTGTAACTACGGATCCGGATGCCTCGGCGGCGCTCCAGGCTCTGTCAGAAGAAAATATTCCACTTGTGCTTGATGCGGACGGACTGAATCTCCTGGCCGGGAACCCTGGCCTGCTTCCGCGTGAATGCTCGACTATACTTACCCCTCATCCCGGAGAGATGCGCAGGCTTGCCGAAGCTTACTCTGTCGATTGCGCTTCCGAAAGGAATGTCCTGGCTTTGACCCTCGCGGAGAAAACGGGCGCCGTTGTGCTACTCAAAGGACACCGCAGCGTAACTGCAACACCTTCAGGAAAGATTTTCGTGAACAGCAGCGGGACACCCGCGCTCGCCACAGCCGGGAGCGGGGATATTCTCGCCGGTATCACAGGCGCTCTGCTCGCGCTGACATGTGATCCGGCATTGTCGGTGTCAGCCGCGGCGTTCATACATGGTCTGGCTTCCGAGTACAGCCCGTTCGGTCGGAGAGGCATGACGGCGGACGACCTTCCGCGCCTTATTCCGAGGGCAATGCTCAGTATCTCGCCACTTGCCTGAATAAATCCACGGCGGTCCTGAGCACGGCTTTGCCGTGCATATTCAGATTCGGCAGAGCCGAATATCAAATAACGGTGCTAAAACCGGCTTTTAAGCAAAAAGCCTTTGTTCCGTATCATTTTCAGATCTTCGGCGACGGGTCTTCCGGCGGTCACCAGGTACCCGCCGATCATAAGACCGTCGGCTCCGGCGTCGAAGATGCGGCTCTGCATTTCACGTAGGTTCAACTCGCGTCCGCCGCATACGCGGATGGTCTTTGCCGGCAGCATAAGCCTTGAGACGGCGATAATCTTAAGGCAGTCAAAAGGGGTCAGGCGTTCAGCGTTTTCCATGCGTGTACCCGGGATCGGCACGAGGAAGTTCAAGGGGATGGAATCGACATCGAGATTGCGGAGAGCCGCCAAAAGCTCTATGCGCTGTTCGAGCGTTTCACCGAGTCCGAATATTCCGCCGCAGCAGATTGAGAGTCCGGCTTTTTCAGCGTCTCTGACCGTGCGGAGCTGTTCCGCGTAGTCGCGAGTTCCGCATATTTCCGAAAAATGGCTTTCCGCGGTTTCGAGATTGTGGTGATAGCGCGTGAGGCCGGCTTCTTTCAACTGCCTGAACGCTTTCTGGTCAAGGCATCCGAGCGAGGCGCATGCTTCGATGCCGAGTTGCTCTTTTATCCTTTTCACCGCTCCGCATATCAAGTCGAGTTCCAGACCCGGCTTTACATTCCTTCCGGAAGTCACAATCCCGAAATGGCACGCTCCGTTACCCGCGGCCCGTTCCGCCGCTTTGAATATCTCTTCTTCCGGAAGAAGCTCGTATTCGTCAATTATTGTATCCGCGCGCGCGGACTGGGCGCAGAAAGCGCAGTCTTCCTGGCAGTTCCCGCAGCGTGCGTTTACGATAGAGCATGCTGTAAGAGTCCTGCCCTTTACAGCTTCCCTGATCGCCCCGGCTCTGCTGAAAAGAGCCTCAGATTCCTCCTCGTCGGTCACGCTGATCAACGCCAGGGCTTCGTCTTCACCTATTCCTTTAATATGTTTTTCAGATGACATCCTGTATCCTTACTCCGCCTTCCAGTTTTCCGGCATGATTTCTGTCCAGTACCCGTCCGGGTCCTCAATGAAATATATGCCCATGTCAGGGTTCTCGAAACATACGCAGCCCATCTGACGGTGTTTCTCAAGGGCGAGATCGTAGTCGGTTGTGGTAAATGCCATATGAACCTCGTTGTCACCGAGCCTGTACGGGCGATCCATCTCCCTGAGCCAGGTCAGTTCCAGGCGGTGTCCGGTCTGCCCGTCGCCAAGGTAGACGATGACGAAATCTCCCTTTTCATCCTCAATCCTGTCTTTTTCCTCGAGCCCGAGCGCTTCCCGGTAGAAAGAAAGGCTGCCTTCCAGATCGAATACGTTGATGTTGTTGTGAGCGAACTTGAAGTCCATCTGCTTCCTCCTTTATGTGTCTTGACTGCAATATCTTCTGGTTGTTTTTTTCGCTTTCGGCCGGCCGCCCGGAAGCCTGTTTTCAAGATAGC
>CAZGYO010000192.1:0-5514 GCA_964530455.1 uncultured Victivallales bacterium | reverse complement strand
AGTGTGGCGGGGACGGTACACATACCGGGCTCGAAATCGCACACCATTCGCGCGGCGGCTGTGGCCTCTATGGCCCACGGCGTCTCGCTCCTTCAGAATCCTCTTCTGTCGGAGGACACCAGATCCTCTTTTCGTGCGGCGGAAGCGCTGGGCGCGGAGATCCAAGATCTCGGGACTTCGCTGAAGATAAAGGGCACAGGATCCACCGTCAGGGCATATTCGCCAGTCATAGACATGGCCAACTCGGGAACCAGCCTGAGAATATTCACGGCGCTGGCCTCTCTCGGTGACGGGACATTCCATTTCGACGGCGATAAATCGCTACGCACACGCCCCATGGGCCCACTGCTCGAAGCACTGGAACACCTCGGGGTAAAAAGCACGTCCAGCAACGGATTCTGCCCGCTTTCAGTCAGCGGCCCAATGCTCGGAGGGAAAACAAGCGTGGAGGCCAAATCCTCGCAGTTCCTCACTGCTCTTCTGCTGGCCGCGCCTCTCGCGCCGGAAAACACAAGCATACACGTTAAAGACCTTCATGAAATCCCCTACGTGGAAATGACGCTTTTCTGGCTCAGGGATCAGGGAATAGAACTCGAATACGACGACAACCACACGCATTTCACCGTAAAGGGGATGCAAAGCTACAAGGCTTTTGAAATGGTGATCCCCGCCGATTTTTCGACGGCCTGCTTTCCACTGGCCGCTGCGGCGGTAACCGGCGGCGAGATAAGGCTTGAGAACTTGGACTTCAGCGATTCGCAGGGTGACAAGAAGGTATTCGGGATGTTCGAATCGATGGGAGTTACCCTCCGGCACGAAAACAAACATGTCCTCCAGGTAATATCCGATGCCGGACTCGAATCCGGACATTTCGACCTTAACAGCACACCCGATGCACTGCCCGTAATGGCGGTGGCCGCGTGTTTCGCGGACGGCGAGACCGTGATCGACAATGTGCCGCAGGCGCGGATCAAGGAGACAGACCGTATCGAGTGCATGTCCCGCGAACTTCGCAAAATGGGCGCTGTCATTGAAGAAATTCCAGACGGACTTGTCGTGCGGGGCAAAGGCAAACTGAAGGGCGCTGTCCTCGAAGGACACGGCGACCACAGAATCGTGATGGCTCTTGCAGTCGCGGGAATGGCCGCGGAAGGCGAGACCGTCGTACGCGGCGCGGAAGCGCTTACAGTGACATATCCGGATTTTGTGAAGGATTTCAAGAAAGTCGGCGCGCGGATTTCATGAAATATGCGAGTTAAAGATGGATGCCAAATGCCCACACTGCTCCGCGTGTTCCGCCTTCGATGAGATGATGGCGGGCCAAATGGTCGAATGCCCTGAATGCGGAAACCTGTTTCACCTGCCCGAAATCGTATCAAAATCTTTTTGCGTCAACTGCCTGAAAGAGATGGAGGACGGCGCCAGAGTCTGCCTCCACTGCGGCTACGACCAGGATTCCGGTCGCGTTATACAGACAGAATACCTGGTAGACGACCGGCCTATGCTTATGAAGCTGCTTTTCCGGCTGAACGACTGGATTCCCGGCTTGTTCCGACCCGTCGCCCTGCTGGGGTTTATCATCTGTATACTCGTTGCGGCCGTTCTCTCTCTTCTCGCGCTGTTCGTACTTGGACTGGGCGCCGTGATCGGGGGCGTTATCATAGGTTCAGCAGCTATGATTGTATGGGCGCAGGGAATAGCGTTCATGCTGACAGGCAGCATACAAATGCTTAAAAGCGCCATGGTAGACCTCGAAGGCGAACACTTCCTCCTGTTCTGGTTCCTGACACTGCTGCCGGCTCTGACCGTACTTTTTTTCATGGCGCTCATTGCGAAATTCGCGTGACAGGTACATATTCAGCAAACCCCGTTTGCTCGGGGTTTGCTGAATATGTACTAAACAGGGATTGTAAACCGGAGAGTTTATAATGGCTATCATCGTGACCTGCTCGTCATGCAGGAAGGACTTCGAATTCCAAGATGATCAGGGCGGAAAAACCCTTGCCTGCACCTGCGGCAAAATGATATTCATCCCCTCGATGCCGGAAAATGTGCCCGAAGGGTGCGTGGCGTGTCCGCGCTGCCAGAAGATATGCGAGAAGGAGAACATAATCTGCGTAAACTGCGGGCACAACTTCAAGAGCGGACTCAGTTTCAGGCAGGAGGAGGAGAAAAGGCGGAAATGGGAACAAGCGACCAAACTGACGTTCTGGGACAGGTTCGGAAAACTTATCAAGGCCGGAATCTTTGTTCTGGCACTTGGAACCCTTGCCCTGGCAGTCTATTATTCCGTCACGAAAAAAGCCTACGGCATATCCCCGGAACATCCCCTGGGGCGCCTGGCCCTGATCGAGGAACGCTTTGAGAGAATGGGTCTTATAAGGGGCGATGAAAAGGAACTTGACGAGTCGTTCGGCAGAAAAGCCGTTCAGATATTATATAAAAGGAAACAGGACGGCAGAGAAGAGTTTTCTTTCGGAGGAAGCATTTTCACGGTAACCGACGAAAAAGGAAAGCTCTGCGCGCTGGGCGGCGACTATTCCCTCGGCCCTGTCGGCGGTTCAAAAGAAGGATCCTTTCTATACGGCTACTGGATTGAACAAGGCGGCGCCAAAGAACCGGAATTCGAAGAGAAAAGCGTGGGACAGGGCCGCCTGGGATACCTGCTTCACACGGCCGGAATCGAAACAGATTCTTTTCGGGGCAGATGGGAGAAAATCCCCACGGCGGGCGGACTGGCCGGTTCATCAAACAGTATGCTCTTCATTCTGAAAGACTGCTCCGAGGACGCCCTGCGGGACACTACGGCGCTGGAAATCGAAGAATACATCGAGGAACTGAAGAGCAAAATGAAGTAATTCACTGCTCTTTTTGACCCGAAGAGCCAATTTCAAAACTCTCCGTGGCCGCGCGGAGTTTTAAAACTGGCTCCGAATGCTAAATATATGCAGGAAAGTCACGTATTGACTTTCGAGGAAATTGTCAAGTTCGCGGCTGACCGCGAAATAATAAACGGGAGAAAACTATGAGAATCTCAGATCTTAGACTCTGCGCGTTTACAGCGTTGCTTTTTGCAGTCTGCACCGGGGGCCTGTGCAGTCCGGACGGCCCGGCGCCTCCGGACGGAAGAAGGGGATGGAACCGGGATGCCAAAGCTGAATTCGACAAGGACGGCGACGGAAAGCTCTCCGAAGAGGAGAAAAGGGATTACCTCGACCACGTAAGAAAGGAAAACCTCAGGAAGTACGACAAGGACGGCGACGGAAAGCTGTCGCCTGAAGAAAGAAAACAAATCGAACGTGACAACCTGGAGGAGAGACGCAGGCACATGGAGGAACAGCATATGCTCCGCCGTTTCGACAAAGACGGCGACGGCAGACTTTCCAGTGAGGAAAAAGCCGAAGCCGAAAAAGAGCGGCAAAGAATAGAGAAACTAATGGACAGCAACGGGGACGGACAGATCACCCCGGAGGAACGGAGGGCTTTCCTCAAGGAAAGAAAAAAACAGTTTCTCGAGAAATTCGATCTGAACCGCGACGGCGAGGTCACCGAAGAGGAAAAAAGAAAAGTCATCAGTGAATATATGAAAAAAGGGCCGGACAACCCGCCGGTACCGCACGGCGAACACGAAAAACCCGGGGACCAGAGCGAGGAGTTGGATGACTCACTCATACCCTCGCCACCGGAGTGAACGGAAGCGGGAAGCCGCTGCTGCGCTACCAACGCTGTTCGAAAACAGAAGAAATGACTCTCGCAAAGCCGCAAAGATCGCAAAGGAATCTCTTTATTCGGGGAGACCGTTGACCGTGCGAGTGATGCCATGGCAATCGGCACCTGGCGTTCCGCGCGGAACCCCCGCTTCCGGATTTCATCCGGAAGGACTACCTCGTAGACCGTCTCCAACCCGTACATTTCACAAAGCCACGGCGGTCCTGAGCACGGCTTTGCCCTTCGGGTGAAAAATCTTCTGTTTCTTTAAATTACATTTTGTAATTTTGAAAAATTCATATAACTTCTTAATAAACAGGCCATTAACCCTAAAATATAGATTTTTCATGAAATAACGGGGTTAGCCCCCGACAGAACGAAAACGCAACTCCACGCAAAAAGATTCGGAGCCAGGCCGCCGAGGAACCCGGCGCCCAGCGGAACCTCTTCTTCGATCCGTATATCCATCTCCCGGCACAGCTGCCTGAAATCCCTTATTGTGGCCAGGTGGATATTGGGAGTGTCGTACCAGTTGTAGGGAAGCGTTTCGGTAACCGGCATTTTTCCCTTGAATACAAACTGCAGCCGGGCGCTAAAGTGCCCCATGTTGATCAGACTGACCACGGCCTTGTCTCCGACGCGCATCATCTCGGCCAGCAACCTGTCGGGTCTCTCGACGGCCTGAAGCGTCTGGCTAAGCACGACATAGTCGAATGACTTGTCCGGAAAACCCGCAAGGCCATCGTTCAGATCACCCTGCACGACGGGGACCCCCACGCTCACGCAGTCCAGAATCTTGTCCTGATCAATCTCTATCCCGCTGCCCGAAACATTCTTGTCGTGCCTGAGGATGTAAAGCAGGCTGCCGTCGCCGCAGCCGAGGTCGAGGATACGCACATCTCTTGGTATAATTTCGGATATCACCGAAAGGTCGGGACGCTTGCCGAGTGCCGCTCTGCGATTATCCATTGCGCCGCTCCCGTAGCCTGCAGTTGATGAAATCCGATATAAGACTGCCGAGAGTTTCGATCTCGAGCAGGAACGCGTCGTGGCCGTAAGCGGACTTTATATCGCAGTAGGTGGCATCGGTTCCGTTGTTTCTGAGGGCGCGCACCATCTCACTGGACTGGTACGGAGGGAACAGCCAGTCGCTTGAAAAAGAAACCACCAGAAACGGGAAAGTAGCCGGCGCGAGCGCTTTTGGCAGGTCTCCCCCGGCACGGGAAGACAGGTCGAAGTAATCCATGGCGCGGGATAAATAGAGATAGCTGTTCGCGTCAAAACGCTCGACAAAACGCTGTCCCTTGTAGCGCAGATAGCTCTCAACTTCGAAATTGTGCTTGAAATCGAAGGAATAGTCCTCGGCCTCACGAAGCCGGCGTCCGAACTTGTTGTACATGGACTCGTCGCTGAGATAGGTTATATGTCCCAGCATCCTTGCTATGGCAAGTCCTCTTTCAGGAACCTTTTCCGCGTAGTTGCCTTCGAGCCAGTCGGGATCGCTCATTATCGCCTCGCGACCCACCCAGTTGAAAGCTATGCTCTGCGGCGACAGCCGGGGGGTCGTCGCTATCGGTATTGCCGAAACGACGGATTCCGGGTATTCAACGGCCCATTGCAGGACCTGCATACCGCCCATGGAACCGCCTGCGAGCGCCAGCCATCTTTCGATGCCCAGATGCTGCATAAGCCGGTGCTGCGCGCGCACCATGTCAGCTATGGTAATAAGGGGGAAATCCATGTTGTAGAATTTGCCGGTATCCGGGTTCACGCTTCTGGGCCCCGTGCTTCCGCCGCAGCCACCCA
>CAZGYO010000191.1:0-5576 GCA_964530455.1 uncultured Victivallales bacterium | reverse complement strand
GTGGGCGCAGGGAGAAGATTTTTGTCATAGGGGTTTCCCGGGGCATCTGCCAGACGGCAAATTGAGTAAGGAAAATGCCGGCCAGAAGTATCCCGATGATAAAAGATCGTCCGGCAACTCGTCGTCCGGCCAGGATCCAGACTGTGCCGAGCACGGGGATTATCAGGGCAGCTCCGAGATGCATGAACAGGGCGAGACAGAAGCAGGCAAAAGTCAGAATAAAACGTAGAACGTTTGGACGCTGTAGTAGCGCACCAAACTGAATTATGGTCAGAAACAGCAGCGCGATACGCGGGTGGTCAATGGTGTTGCCTGCGGTCTGGTAGGTAAAAAGCGGGGTGAAAACCAGAAACAGGATGGCTCCGGCAAGTCCGATAACGCCGAAGCGTTGACCGATTATTCTGGCACAAAGCAGGGCAAGAAGCAGGCTGAAGATGGGCGCAATGAGTCGGGCAGCCAGATCCTGATCCGGTCCGACCGAAAGAAACCCCCAGGCGTATAACAGCGGCAGTCCGGGAGGGTGTCGGACCGGCGGATAGGCCGCGGGGTAATTGCCTAGGCTGCAAGTGGCGGCGATCTGTTTTCCATACCAGCCGTAGACTGCGGCGTCATGCGTCGCAATTGGCAGCAGAGACTGCCGGATGAGGTATCCGAAAAAAACCATGAGGGTCAGGATAAACAGGCAGCTTACGGCAGGATATCGGGCAATTCGTCCCCGGAGATCATTTTTGGCCAAACAGAGTTGCTCTGCAATTATTTGCGCATTGATGGTTAATCCGAGAACTATAAGCAGGCTGATGCAGGAGAGATATAACGCAGGAGATGCGCCCGGTTTGGCAAGAAGAAAAACGCCGAGAGCCAGAGATAGCATGACCGGGCCGCAGATAAGGCCGGTTAACAGGTTCAGAATAACGTCAGAATTTTTTCCCGCGAGACGTGCCGCCAGGGCGGTGGCCAAAAGTCCGGCGAGAGGAAATGCAATAATCAGTGACAGAATATTTCCCATGGTTTGATTCAGCCTTTTATCAGCCAGCTGATTCGTCGCCGCAGACTGTAGAATGCGAAACGCGAAGTTTTTGCCAACGAAAAACTGATCCCTCCCCGATACAGCGTGTAGCAGGGAACAAAAATTTTGAAAAGACTATAGCCGCAGAGTTTTCGGTTTTTTGCCACTTCTTCTGAATTATGTGAGTTAAGTGACTTACGGTTTTTTATATTTTCCACAGTATGCATATAATCGTGATTTTGGTGAATCGCAGTAATCTGTGCAGTACCGTCAATCAGTTTTATTTTTTGCCGGACGCTTTCGTAAACCAGCCAAATGTCCCAACAGAGACGCCCGACGGCAAATGGCGGAATGCCGGCGACAGGGTGTTCCCGGCGAAACACAAAATAATCATAGGCGGGGCTGATGAGACGACCATTGCGGATGGCTTCGGCAAGTATTTCGGTTTGAGATTCCGGGTCGAATTGCAGCTCATCATGAATTTCCAGTTCAGTTCGGTCGCCGGTCAGGAGAAAAGGGCCGGGAATTTGAGAGGCGGCATCATCAACCGCCTGTAAAAAATCGGGTAGCAGAATCATGTCGGCATTGATATAGGCGATGATATCGTTGGCGGCGGCGGCACCGGAGGAGAAAAGGGAATCGAGCAGCGGAGTGCCGAATTCATTGCATGCTGGATCCGGGATGTGGCGGAGGCCGAATTCCGTGGCAGTTTCCGCGACTCCATCTTCATCCCCGCAGAGGATTATTTCCGGGGCGGGGTCAAGCGCCAGCCAGCTGCGGATGGCATTGCGCTGGATGATCCCGATATGGCCGGCGAACGGTTTCGGGAGAGTAAAGATGGTGAGTGGCATGAGAGGGATTAGTAGCCTGTAATCAGTGGTCAGTAATCGGTTTGTGCTGACGCCCTGGGCTGTTTTGTGTCACCCCTTCGAGGTTAATTGCCGTTAAGTCCTGAAAGGACGACAGATATCAGCCCATAGCGTGAGCCATGGGTAATGAATCGCCCCCACCATCCGAGTTCTGAAGGGACGGCACATTCTATTCATTCTTACCTATTCGAATCAACTGCACCCCGGCCCCGGCGGGGAAATCATAGATTCCGCAAGCATCAAAGACAACCGGATTATCTGTCATTGCGTCGGAAAAGCTATCGGCCGTCATATCGCAGAATTCCTGCCAGGCGGTACCGATGAAAACCAGAGACTGTTCACTGATGCAGTCTTTTACGGAATTCGCAAATTTAACTTTTCTGCCCAATTTCCGGGTTTCTTTTGCATCGTCCATGCCGGCGGGATCATAGACAGTGATATCAATACCTGAACGGAGGAGCTTTTTGATGATGGCCACAGGTGCGGACTCTTCGGTCAGTGTGGTATCGGGTTTATAGGTTAGACCGAGTACCGCCAGCCTATGGGAGTCAAGTTCTTCGAGAAGTGATTTTATCCGCTTAGGTATGCGTTCGTTCCGCTGATAATTGTTGAGTTGGTCGGTGAGGGCGGCTTGTGGGTGCCGACAGCCGAATTTTTCAGCGGCATGCGCGAAGGCCCGGTTATCCCGCGGGAAGCATGGCCCACCGTAGCTGAGTCCGCCTTTGATGTATTTGGCGCCGATTCGGGAATCGGACCCGAGGGCACCGGTCACGGCGTCAGCATCGCCACCGGGCATATTTTCGCAGATTTCGGCGATAGAGTTTGCAAAAGTGATTTTCAGGGTGCAGTACGCATTGACTGCGATTTTTGTGAGTTCAGCGTTTTCAAAATTCATGCGGTGGACGACCGGAGAGTTGTCGGCCATAGCGCTTAGAATATCCTCGACGCACTGTCCGCTCTCCGGATCAGATTCACCAATTAAAATCATATCCGGATTTTTCAGATTACGCACGACTGTTCCGAGCGCGATAAAGTCAGGATTGTAGCAGAGCCCAAAATTATCGGGGCATTTTTTGCCGGAGGTCTTCTCGATAAATTCTTTAATATGCTGCATGTCTCCGGGAAGCACCGTACTGGAGATGACGATGGTATGGTAGCTTTTCTTATTCTGCAGAATACTGCCGATTTCCGCGGCGACTTCCTCGACATACACGGTGGTGAATGAGCCGTCCTCTACGCTCGGAGTCGGCACGATAACGAAGCTGACATCTGAATTGCGGACGGCCTCAGCGGCGTCAAAAGTGGCGCGGATGCGCTCACGGTTAGCGGTGATAAGCTCAGCGACGCCGGGTTCATAAATTGGTGATTTACCGGCGTTGATTGCATCGACAGTCGCGGGGTTTATATCTACCCCGATGACGTTGTAACCTTTATCGGCCATGCAGACCATGTGTGTACAGCCGAGTTTTCCGAGCCCGAAAACAGAGATGTTCATTAGATTATTCCTTTTTTTGTGTCGTCCTTAAAGGACTCCGGCTAATTTTCAAAAATCATCATCATCGATATCGTCTTCATCCTCATCTTCAACGAAGAGTTCACTTTCTTTATCGGTGTCGAGTTGTTTAATAATCATTGGGAGGCTTTCTGCCAGCCACGACATATTTCCGACGAGCAAGCCATGGCTGAATGACATGACACAGACAGATGTATTATCAGGAATTGGAAGAAGTTTATATTTATTTGGTGTTCCACAGGTTATAACCTTCGGGATATTCGGCATTCTTGAGAGGAAAGTGTTTTGAAAATTTTTCGGCAGAACCTGTAACGCTTCGCTTTCTATGACAATCAATTTATGTGGTATGTTTTCCGCCAACTGTAGAGAAAGCAGCAGGCTGAATTTCTTTGAAAACTTTTTCAATGCGGAGGTTTTAACAGGCTTTCCCGGATCAAGAGAGAGAAATTGTTCCGCTTCATTCTGACAACCGACTTGCTTAGCGTCTTCTGTCAATTGATCAGCGAAAGTCCGGAATTGGGGGAAAATTGAAACAATAGGAATTGGCGGGAGGAGAAAATCTTTTGAAATCAACATGGTTTTTGAAGCCAGTGCTCTGGCCTCGGTAATTTTGAGGGCGAAAAGTTTCTGCAGGATGAAGCATAATGTAAGCCTGCTTGGCCTGATTAAAGAAACGAGGAGTACGGGTTTTTTATTGTTCGGATGAATGCAGACATCATTTTCGGCACGAATGGTTAACTGGCCGGGCAGTGCCGGATTTCTGTCATGTCTTTCTTTAGCGAATTGGTAGTAGCGGTTGACCATCGGATAGTAGCGGCTACAGGTGGCGACATCGACGGAGAATCGCTGCAGGTTTTTCAGACAGTAGCGAAGTGCCACCAGATATACTGCGAGTTGTTCCCAGCCGTAACCTTCATACAGTGCGCGCAGCCCGACGGCGAGAATCAGGATGGAAAAGCCGCAGGCCATCAATATATGATTGACGAGGTGGCTGCGGTTGGGGAGGAGCAGGCGGTCAGCAAAGGCCTGCTGATGTTCGGAAACAGGCTGAAAATCGACCAGCCGTTCCGGTTTGAGCTGATTGTTTGGAACGAATTGCAGGGGGGCGTTGTGTAGCCTGTGAATTTCGTTTCGGAGATGCTTTCTGGCGTGCCGGCCAGTCGCTTCATAATCTAGGGTGGTCAATGCTCCACTATAATTCAATCTCCAGAAGACCGGCATAAAAACGGCAATAAGAGAAAAGAGCAGTCCGGTGGTAAATAAATCAGTATAAATTAGAACCCCGAAAGAGGCGACAACGGTAATCGCCGGAATAATTGCTCCCATGACTCTTCGTGCTGCGCGTGCGCAGTACCTGGCTGTATTAGAGGTTAACAGATTTATTTCGCGGATCTGATATGGGGTCTGGCGCTCCGGGTGCAGGAAACTGTGGCTGCCCGACAGACCGGCAATTATGCGGCGGATGCAGATTGCCTCGAAACGCAATGACAGCTGAATCAGGGTACGTTCGGAAAAGTAAATCATCAGGGCAGAGAGAAGCAGACTTATGAAAATGCCGCCGGTTACCAGTAGCAGGAGGGGAAGAGATGCGCGCGGATCAATATTGAATTGGAGAAAAGAAATATTGCTGCCGCGCTTCATCGCCTTGGCGTAGGACAATGCCTGGGCAATGGCAGCAATCTGCAGTGAAACTCCGATGAAGCCGGTAACAAGTACTATTATTGCTTTGAGCCAGGAACTGAGGATGGCTTCACGAAAAAGCCAGCAGTAAGCCCGGAAGTAGCGGATAAGTGAGCGATGTTTGGTAATTATTGCTTTTCGCATGCAGCGTCTTCTAAGTAGTCGAGAGCGTTGAATTCGTCACGGAAAATTCCGTTGACTATCTGGATTTGTTCTGGAGACAGGAGTCTGTGCCAGTCTCCCGCAATGCCTTTTCTGTAGTGTGAATACTGATCTTCTTCACCCGGTCTTCTCCCGCCGCTGAGAACCTGAAACGAGTTACGACGGATAATTTCCATGAGCAGCTTTTTGTGACAGTTTATACGCAGGAATCCGAGGATCTGGGCAAGTTCCCCATATGTGTCTGAAATGAGATTCTCATAACGCACCACTTTTGTATTATCCATCTTCAGCCATTGCATAATTCTCCGGCGGATAAGTTTTCTCTCTCTCTTTATATGCTTTTCTT
>CAZGYO010000190.1:0-5576 GCA_964530455.1 uncultured Victivallales bacterium | reverse complement strand
ATAAGTATTGACGGAACAAAAATAAAGGCAAATGCCGGTTGCAGGAGATGACAAAAAAAGAAAAAAATCTAATTTCGAGTTCATCCTCTTTTTCTCTTGCTGTCCTGGCAAGCAGGATGCTTGGTTTCGTGCGCGACATGTTGTATGCGTTTTTTCTGGGCGCCGGGCTGGTCATGTCGGCCTGGATTCTTGCATTTACTGCGGCTAATTTTCTGCGCCGTCTTTTCGGGGAGGGGGCCCTGGGGCAAGCCCTGATCCCGCTTATGTCCCACTCGATCACGGAACAGGGAAGGGAAGCCGCGCGTAAAAAAGCGGGAGCGGTTCTTATTGTACTTTCGATCTTCCTTTTTGCTTTCAGCCTCGTCGCGGGTGCGGCGTCCTTTTTTCTGAGCGGTTTCGCGGAAAAACCTGACCTCAAGCTGGCGCTTTCACTGTTTCCGTTTTTGGCGCCGTTTATTCTTCTGATATGCCTGGTCGGCATGTTTACCGCTCTACTCAACGCGGTAAGGCATTTTTTTCTTCCCGCCCTTAGTTCCGTCATATTGAATGTATGTCTGATCACGTCGCTTTTGTGGGCCGGGCGCGTGTATTCAGACGAGCCGCTGCTGAGGATACTTGCCGCCGCAGTTGTGGTTTCCGGAATATTGCAGCTCTCAATGCTCGGAATAATACTTTACCGGGAAAACTTTTTCCCCAGCCTGAATCCGGGGAAAGTCTTCGCTCATCCCGCCGTGTCCGAATTATGGCGTCTTACTCTTCCCGGGATTGTCGGGGCTTCCGCACTGCAGTTCAGTCTGCTTGTCGATAAATGGGTAGCTTGCATCATAGGCCCACATGCCGTAGCCTCTCTCTACTACAGTGACAGATTGGTCTATCTGCCGGTCGGGCTTTTCGCCGTCGGCATGGGAACAGTCCTGCTTCAGAGACTGTCCTATGCGTCCGCTGAACGCGACGCGCCCGGATTCGCGCAGGAGCTGCTGTTCGGTGTCAGGCAGATACTTTTCATAGCTGTTCCCGCCTCGGTCTTCATATGGTTGTTCAGAGAGCCGGTTCTGCGCCTGCTTTTCTTCAGGGGGGATTTCGGCGCTTCGGCTCTGCGGGAGACGTCCTACGCCCTGAGTTTCTACGCATTCGGGATTCCCGCGTTCATGTCCCTTAAGATACTTGTAGGCGGATTTCACGCGCGCAAGATGATGAAGCTGCCCGTTAAGATATCAATATGCTGCGTCGCGTTGAACATAGCCTTGAATTTCGCCTTGATGGTTCCGTTCAGGCAGGGCGGTATCGCTCTGGCCACGGTAGTTTCGTCTTTCGTAAACATTTTTGCGTTGAGTTATTTTCTTCGAAGAGAGGTATCCGGAGCGCGTCCCTGTCTTGTTCTGCTTTCCTTTTCTCGCCAGGTTTTTTCCGCTGTCCCGGCCGGTTTTGTATCATTATATGTCTCCGGATATGTCTCCGGGCTGCTTCCGGAAGGATTATTTTTACAGGCGGCCGCCCTGGCGGCCGCCGTCATATCGTTTTCGCTCGTCTACCTGGCAGTGGTGTCTCTTGCCGGAGGCAGGGAGTTCCGTGAATGGTGTTCCGCGCTCTTCTGAAGAATTGTCTTCTTCGCTTCGCGCACTGGATTTACATGAAATCCGCGTTAGAATAAACCTGCGAGCCAGTTTTAAAACTCCGCGTGAACCGCGTTGGTAGCGCCTGTCTGCGTGCCTGCCTGAGCGACTACGCTCGCAGTCAGGCGACGCACAGGCAGGCGGCCACGGAGAGTTTTGAAATTGGCTCCTGCGTCAAGCAGCGTTTTTAACTGCTTTTTCCGGGAAAAGGCAGTTTTCGTTGCAAGTAAAGGCTGTTGAATAGTGAATATGAAAAACATAAACATCCCTCCTGAAAACCATATCAAGGTCCTTGACGGTCAGGGCTGGGTGGCTCTGATTGACCATCTCGGCTCGGAAACGACGATTGTGAACGCGGCAAGGGTGTCTTTCGGCAAGATGAAGGACGAGATTGACGAAAAGGACATAATCCTCCTCGAATACCTTCTTGAAAACCGGCACACCAGTCCGCTGGAACACCTCGTATTCACTTTCAGTGTTCATTGTCCACTCTTTGTCCGCGGACAATGGCATCGTCACAGGACCTGGTCTTACAACGAGATATCCAGGCGCTACACCGAGATAGAGATGGAGTTTTATTCCCCGCGCAGGCTCAGAAAGCAGGCGGAGACCAACCGGCAGGCCTCCCTGGAATGGGAAAAGGCCGACCACGGTAAAATCAGAAGCGTCATAGAGGACCACAACACAAGCAGCATGGACTGCTACCGGCAACTGCTTGATGAAGGAGTTTGCCGCGAGCAGGCGAGGGGAGTGCTTCCGCAGAACATGATGGTGACATTCTGGGCCACTGTCGATCTCAGCAACCTGTTGCACTTCCTGGAACTCAGGGACAGCGAGCACGCGCAGTGGGAGATAAGAGAATACGCGGTGGCGATAAAAAAACTTGTAAAACCGCTTGTCCCGAACGTGGCGAGGTATTTGAAGTGGGAATGATCTTTTTAAAAGAGCCAATTTCAAAACTCTCCGTGGCCGCGCCTGCGCTGCCAACGCGGTTTACGCGGAGTTTTGAAACTGGCTCAAAAGTGTTCAATGCGCCATTGTATGCCGGGAGAAAAAATTTTTCCGCTTGGTCGCCTGGGGGGATGCGGGTTATTTTTACCATGTTCCTTTTTGCCCTTGCCGCTGTCCACGGAGCGCGCGCGCAGTCAATCTTCGCCTGGGACGAGCCGGTATCGCCTGAAGTGGAGATAATCTACGGCAAGGGGCTTGCGTTCCTGCAGAAGATGCAGAATGAAAACGGAAGCTGGCCCGGACGCTACGGCGACAATCCCGGCGTGGTTGGCCTGTGTCTTGTGTCAATGCTGGCCCACGGCGAGGATCCCAACTATGGCCCATACAGTGGGAACATCAAGCGCGGTCTTGATTTTATCATAAATAGCAGCAATAAAAGCAACGGGTACATCGGGCACTCGATGTACAACCACGGGTTTGCCACTCTCGCTCTCGCCGAAGCATATGGACAGGTACATGATGAACGCCTCGGTCCTGCATTGAAAAAAGCCGTGGAACTCCTGCTTTCTTCGCAGAAAAGGAATCCCTTCGGCGCATGGCGGTACTCTCCGGAAAGCAGCGATGCCGACACAACCGTCAGCGGAGCATGCGCCGTTGCGCTCTTCGCCGCCGCAAATGCCGGTGTGGAGGTCCCCGAAAATGCCATAAAACAAATACTGAAGTACTATGTGGGATGCCAGAACTCCGACGGTGGATTTTCCTATACAGGAGGCGGGTCCGGATCCAATGCCCCGCGCACGGCAATAGGTAACCTTGTCTTCGCTTTGGCAAAGAAGAAGGACAGCAGGCCCTACAAAAAATCAATCCGCTACCTTCTTGGAACGGGGGCCGCGCAAGACAACTACTATTACTATTATCTGTATTACGCGGCACAGGCCTTTTTCCATTCAGAGAACCGTCACTGGAGCAAATGGAATAAAGTGAATATAAAGACATTGAAGGCTATGCAGCGGGAGGACGGTTCATGGGAGGGTTCACACGGGGAGAGTTTTTCGACGGCCTCCGCGCTGCTGTCGCTGGCACTGAACTACAGGTTTCTTCCGATATACGAAAGGTAATGTTCTTGCCATTATGGCGCGGAAGCATTAATATATTATAAAGAGCCGATTTCAAAACTCTCCGTGGCCGCCTGACGCGCCTGCCCTGCCAATGCGGTTCACGCGGAGTTTTGAAACTGGCTCTAAAAACAAAAATCTTGAAGTTTACGCGGCTCGTTCCACATGCAGGAGGAATTGCAATGAAAAAGAGACCGATTTTTATTTTTGCGCTTGTTCTTTACAGTTTTACCTTGGGGGGCGAACTTGAGTTGCCCGACATCGGCGACAGTGAATCTGATGGCGATGGGGTGATTCCGGGCCCTGGATATGTCGCCGAAGCGGCTGGCGCTGAGAGAAAGCCCGACAAGGTGGAGTTTTCCAACGGCGACAGCATTCAGGGCGACTTCATAGCTCTGGAGCCGGGTGGAAAACTTATTTTCAGCACTCCGGAAGCTCTGGAACCGATAGTTTTCAGGCTGAACAATATCCGCAGGCTCAGCCTTTCAGGCAAATATATCCCCAAAGACAGCGACAATGTGCTGGTATACCTGACAAACGGGGACGCTCTGCCCGGGAGACTTCTCAAGTACGACAGAGAAAAACTTCTCCTCTCAACCAGCTATGCCGGTGATCTGAGTATCCGGAGTCAGATGGTCAAAGAGATTGCGCCTTCGCTGTCGGGCAGTGGATCGGTGGTCTATGAAGGACCTGTCAGCACGGAGGAGTGGAATGTCACCAACAAGAACAACGACAGCAAATACCTGGTCAAGAACAAGACTTTGTATATGCGCGGATACATGATGCTGGGCCAGGACCTCGGGCTTCCGGACAGGGCGCGCATAGACTTTGATCTGAGCATGATGTCGAACAGGAATATCCAGATTTATATATACACGGATAAAGTAAAACACTACAGGGTGGACGGATACAGTTTCAACATACAGAACAGCTACATATACCTTCAGCGACTCATGGAGAGCGGGGGTTCGAGCAGTGCGGGCCAGGTTCAGGTTCAGCAGCTTCACGAAAAGCCAAGGTGCAGTTATACGATACTGGTGGACAGGGATAAAAAGACACTGGCAATGATTATTGACGGAAAGCTGGTGAAGGAGTGGACGGAGAAGACTTTCTCCTACGGCGGAACCTTCCTCTCTTTCTACAACCAGGGCGGGACTGTCAGCGTCCGCAACCTGAGAGTGTCGAAGTGGAACGGTCGGATGCCCAAGCCCACGGGATCGGGGGATCAGGAGGAGGAGGGTGACATTATTATCTTCTCCAATGACGACCAGGTGACAGGTACGCTCGTGGCTATTGAAGACGATCAAGCCAGATTCAAAACGGATTTCGCGACTCTGGACGTCCCGATAGAGCGCATCAGAAGCATAAGGACTTCCGGAAAGGAACAGAGGATGCCGCGCCGGAACGCCGGGGATGTGAAGGCTTATTTCAACGAATCCGAGCATATCACAATCAACATAAAGGGCATAAGGGATTCAAAGTTGACGGGTACGGGGGAGCATTTCGGTGAAGGCGAGTTCAGCCTTTCCGCGTTTCACAAAATACTCTTCAACATATATGACGAGGATTTTAAGAGCGAAGACGAGTTTGGCGACATTTTTGAAGGAGCACGGTTATCGCCGGGTCCGTAGCCCCGTTATTTTATGAAAAATCAAATGGCCTGAAGACTTTAATCCTTCGTGCTCTTCGTGTCCTTCGTGGTGAAAAAAACGAATGCGAACAACGGCAGACAGGCGGCTTGGCGAGAGAAAAGTACGGATTCGAACAAAACCGATTTCACCTCGAAGAGCACGAAGGAGCACGAAGGATGAAGTTTGACGAGCTGCCGCCCAAGGGGTTGGCGCGGAGGCACGGCATGCGCCACGGCGAAATGGCGGGCACAGACAGTTGATGGTAT
>CAZGYO010000189.1:0-5585 GCA_964530455.1 uncultured Victivallales bacterium | reverse complement strand
TAAATTTGCGGATTTCGCGGATTCGGCTATTTTTTATTACGGGCCTGCAGCCCTTGATATTTTTGGGGGCACATATACCCGGGGCGATGCCTGAAAATAAGTAAAAAGATAGAGTTAGGTTTTTGATGTCGGAGAAGGCTGATTAGCCGAAAGGTGATTGTGACCAAATTCGGGTGGATTGGTTTTGTTAATTTCATTTTATTTAGTCGGAGAAGGCTGTACAGCCGAAAGGTGATTGTGACGGCTGGATATATTTCACCTCCAATACACCATTCATTTTGTCGGAGAAGGCTGTACAGCCGAAAGGTGATTGTGACTGAGAATATGGTTGGGTAGGCATACCCTTTTTCATTTGTGTGAGAAAAGGCTGTACAGCCGAAAGGTGATTTTTCGGGGATTGCAGGCGACTGTGTCCGCCGACGTCATTTGACGTCGAATTTTTTCATGGCGGCGTTCCGGCATATATATTGTTTACACGCTACGGCAACTGCTTTTTTCAGGATGAAAAAATTTAAAGGGCACAAATGGGAACAGAGACGATTTTCAAATTTTCACGCGAACGGCTTTGTAAAACAGCCGGGTTAATACTATTTGGAGGGGACATATGCCAAGCCTGATACTTTCCGGAAATACGGTATCGGTTCGACTGGAATCAAAACACCTGGAAGTAATTCGCCGTCCCGAAGAGAAGGGAGATCCATACGACCGTATCAGGGTTCCCCTCTTCGATATAGACAGAGCCCTTGTCATAGGTCGCCCGGTCATTTCCATCCCAGTTCTTCAGAAACTTATGTGGAACAACATCCCTGTATATTTTCTTACTTCGAAAGGCCGTTGGATAGGAGCGCTTTCCTCCTGGAGGAGTCCCGACGCATCGCGGCGTGTACTTCAGTATAAAAGTGCGGGAGACGGGGAGTTTTCCTTATGTATGGCGAAAGCGCTGATTTGTGCCAAGCTACGCAATTCCAGGCGCGTGTTGCAGCGGCTTGCCGCCAACCGGAGCGAGAGCAGTGAGCCGGAGCAAGAAGATGCCGTTTCGAGATTGAAAACCATGATGCGTCATGCTGACGGCGCTTCGTGCCTGGAGGAACTGCGAGGCTATGAGGGCATGGGGGCGGCTGTATACTTCAAAAGGCTGGGAAGGTTTTTCCCTGAAGACACGCCCTTCAAAGGCAGAAACCGCCGCCCGCCCCGGGATGAAGCAAATGCCCTGCTTTCTTTCACATACACTGTTCTGCTCGGAGAAATGGAATCCATTGTCCGAGCCAGGGGGCTTGATCCCTGTATAGGCTTCTTCCATCAGATCAGCCACGGAACTCCGTCACTCCCGCTTGATCTGATGGAGTGCCTCAGGGCGCCAGTCTGCGATCTTCTTGTGCTCAACATCCTGAACCATAAAATAATTAAGAAAGATGATTTCGAATGCCATGCCGATGATGGAGGTATCTATATGCGCCAGGATGCCAGAAAGGATTTCTTTACGGCTTATGAGAATACTATGGCCAGAAGATTCAGAGTCAGAGTCGGAGCAGAGCATACCGACTTCAGAAGAGAGATGGACAAAATGGTTCTGGCCATGCTGAAAACGATGGAGGGGAAAGATGAATTCGCTCCCTTCAACATGCCCTGAACCCGACATCCCGTGGACGGAGGAGGTAGATGAATTTAATCGGTTCAGGATGGACAATACGGTATTTGTGTGGAGCCCGTCCGAGGAGTTCGTCAGAGACATGATTTTTCTTGTAGCCTACGACATAAGATGCCCCAAGCGCCTGCGCAAGGTTGCCAAATCCTGTGAGGATTACGGAGTTCGGGTTGAATACAGCGTATTTGAATGCGATCTTAGCGAAGAGTGTTTTAACATTTTTTGGGATGAACTTAACGGCATAATAGATTCAGACGAGGACGCAGTGGTGGCATACCGCATATGCCGGTCGTGTATAAAGGAAACCCAGGCTGTGGGATCTGTCGTAAGACCCGTTAAGCCTCTTCTGTATATGGTCTAGTTTTGATTAACCTGGGTACATATTCAGCAAGCCCCGTTTGCTCGGGGTCAGTACTGGACAGTCTTCGAGTGTCTCAGCCCCGACCCCGACGTGGTTCGCTGAATATGTACTAACCTGGTTTATTCATGAAATTTTAAATTTTTAACCCGAACGGCTTTGTGAAACAGCCGGGCAAAGATACAATGAATCCTTCTAAGAAAAAATATACTGTCATGCTTATGTCGCTGGGGGGAAGTCCCGAGCCTCTAATTGCATCCATAGCAGAATACCGCCCCGGAAAAATAGTTTTCTTCGCTTCTCCCGAATCCAGATTACAGATAAACAGCAATATACTGCCATCTCTGGGGGAGAAGCACGGGCTGTATCCTGAAACTGAAAATATCATTACGAGTGATTCTGAAGATGTGGGCATCTGTGCGCTGACTTTGCTTAAAGGCGTACCGGATGCCATGGATAAACTTGGAGAAAGTGCTTGCTGGCCGGAATTGGTGGATTATACCGGGGGGACAAAACCAATGAGCGCTGCTCTTGTATGGGCATCTTCCAGGTGGCCGTGCAGCTTCAACTATGTTGGCGGCGCTCAGAGATCAAAAAACGGCCTTGGCATTGTTATAAACGGTATGGAACGAAGTCTTCTGCTCCAAAACCCGTGGAACCGTATAGCGTATTATGAAATCGAGACATCTATGGAACTTTTCAATAGGACACAATACGGGAATGCGGCAGAAATGCTGGATTCCGTTGCTTCCCGGATATCAGAAGAGAAGGTTCTAAGACTGCTCAAAGTGCTTGCGGGTGTATGCAGGGCTTATTACATGTGGGACGTCTTTGAACACGGGAAAGCAAAATCACTGCTGGGAAAATCCAGGCAACCGCTGCTGGACATAGCCGAAGAAAGCCAAATTCTTGTCCCGGGGCTGAAAGAATTTGCCGAAAGAAACAGCGAAGCCACTGATTATTTGATGGACATGAGAACAGGAGAGGTATCCTGGCCGCTTATATGTGATCTGCTTGCGAATGCAAGGCGCAGAGCAGAGATGGAGAAGAAATATGAGGATGCAACCGCAAGAGTCTATGCGGCGCTGGAGAAAATTGCCCAGCACGAACTCAAGCAGAAGTTCAGCATAGACAGCGGGAACGCTGAACCGGCTCAGATCCCGGGGCATATGCGGGAGGAGTTTATAAGGAAATACTCTTCTCATGAAGGGGACAAACTGCAATTCGGCGCTGTCGCTTCATATCAACTTCTGAACATTCTCGGAAGTTCTATTGGAAAACGCTTTAATGAAAAACCGAAGATCCGTGCGCATCTGACTGAAAGAAACTATTCTATTCTCGCCCATGGTATCCGCCCCATGAACGAGTCAAAGTACAGAGTTCTTTTCGAAGACGCGCTTTATCTTATGGACTTAGATGAAAAAAGTCTTCCTGTTTTTCCGAAGTTTGAAAAAAAGGAAATGCGGGGCTAGCGGGCTTGACCCCGCATTCACATTTGTCTGCGCGGATTTCCCGCGGACCAGCGGCTCGAGAGTAAACAAAACCGGAGAACCGAAACAATGTCAGACCTTATCACGCACTGGGGGGTTTTCGACGACAGCCGCCGGCTTATGCGTCACGACGCGTCAGTGACCCCGCTTTTCAAGGAGATTATCGAAGAAGAGATTGAATACGCCAGGCTGGGCGCCATTTCACGTGGAGGCCCATGGTGGATTCCGCATATTGTCGGCAACGCACGCGATGACTGGCCGTCAGCGGGTGGAGAAGATGAAGAAACCGCCCGGAAAAAGCTGGCCTACGCCCTTGGCGGAGCCACGCATTACGCGGCGGATGTCGTGATGAAGGCGCTTTCGCGCGAGATCACCTCCAGTGACTGGCACGAAGGACACGGCGCCATGAAAAGCGGCAAAAAAAGCAAAGCGGCAAGCGCGACCAGGGACATATCGGCATATTTCGATATCTGCGTTTTCCGCAAGGTTTATCTTGAGGGCGAAGAGGAGCCGTTCAACTCTTTTCTGGCCGCGCACAACACTAGCGGAGCGGGGCGGGCCCTGGAGGAATTTACAAGGTCACTCTTCCAGCGCGCTCTGCTCTCCTCGCATACCATATCCCCTGACCGCGATGATTTCGACGGGTACATGGAAAGGCTTTTCGCGAAAGTTCAGAGGCTCTATGTTGATGTGGAATACTACTGTTCCGTGTTCAGCGATCCCGACCCTGAAAAAATGAAGGCCTTCGGTGTCGAAACCCGCTTCTACCGGGAAGACGACCCCGTCGTCCATCTGGCAAGGGACCTTCAGAGAAACGGGACTGTTCCGGCCCC
The DNA here is from genome assembly GCA_964530455.1 of uncultured Victivallales bacterium. GTDB lineage: Bacteria > Verrucomicrobiota > Lentisphaeria > Victivallales > CAZGYO01 > CAZGYO01. Next base: position 1,259 of record CAZGYO010000189.1, on the reverse strand, counting down.
CGGCAACTACGAGTCTGCGCTACTCGAAGACGCTAACAAAGGCGGATACGGGCGCGCCCTGGCTATCTCGCTGTCAAAAATCCGGGAACTTTCCGCATACTGGGACGGAAGCGCGAAGGAAGTTCCGAGCTTCAGCCAGAAAGGGAAACACTAGCCCCGTTATTTCATGAAAAATCGATATTTTAGGGTTAATGGTCTGTTTATTAACAGGTTGAGATCATCCAAATCGAAATCGGGATAGCGATAGCGACGAAATACCCGTCAATACCCGCCTCCTTCGAGGTTGCCGGAAACCAGCGATTCGAGGTCTTCGCCCGCGTTTATGCGTTCTTCAGCCTCGTCGATCATCGCCGCAGTTGCCGTGGCGCCGACGCGAGTGGCCCCGATCGATCTGACAAGAAGCAGGTCCTTGAGAGTCCTTACGCCGCCGGCGGCCTTGACCTGGACTTCCGGCGCGGAATGTTCGCGCATAAGTTTCAGGTGTGGAACCGTCGCCCCCGCATACGAGTACATTCCGTTTTCCTGTTTGACGAAACCGTACCCGGTCGATGTCTTTACAAACGCGACGCCGAGTTCGGAACATATTCCACAGAGTTTCACAATGTGTTCTTCGCTGAGAAAATCGTTCTCAAATATGACCTTGAGAATCGCTCCTTTCGCCGTTACCGCGTCGTTTACCGTCTCGATCTGCGATCTCACATAGCCCCAGTCGCCACCGAGGATCTTGCCGGTATTGCTGACAATATCGATCTCTACAGCCCCCTCGTCGCACGCCCTCCCGGCCTCGGCCGCGATTATTTCCGGGTGGCTGTTGCCGTGTGGAAACCCGGCCACCGCGCAAACGTCCACGCCCGTTCCGCGAAGCCGTTCAGCCGCCTCGGGGACAGCGTAGGGCTTGATGCAGACGGTCGCGCAGTCGTATTTCACCGCAAGCTCGCAACCGGCTTCGAGATCAGCGTCCGTCATTGTGGGATGAAGCAGCGAATGATCGATCATTTTTGAAAGGTCTTTTACCGTGATACCCATGGGTTTTCTCCTGTGAGTTTGTTGTTATAATTTTCTGCTTCGATTCTGTACATATTCAGCAAAGCCCGTTTGCTCGGGGTCAGCCTGGACAGCGAGTGCCGTTCCGAGTGTCAGCAGCTCAGGATTACTGCACCACAAGGCGGGAAATCCCGCGGCGTACGTTTTTTCTTTATCCGCGATCACTAGTGTCCAACTGTTGAAAAATAAATAATTTATAAGTCTCTAAAAATTAA
>CAZGYO010000188.1:0-5592 GCA_964530455.1 uncultured Victivallales bacterium | reverse complement strand
GGCCTGGCCCCCGCCCCCGCCGCCCTCGTCGATCTCCAGCAGCACTTCCCCCACATCTATTTGGGTAGAGAGTTCGCTTCCAAGTTTTTCGGAGACTACTTTCAGAAGATAGGTTCCACCCTCATCGGGGACAAATGAGCCTTTATACACGCCCCATCCCTCCTTTTCAGGATGCAGTTTGAACCGCGAAAGCTCCCTGCCGCCACTCCCGGAAAGCAAAACATCCACACTGTCTCCCTCGACCGGAAAGCCCGCCCTGTCGTGCAGCGTGGCATAAACAAAGACACGCCGGCCGGCGGCAGGCGTCTCCGGATTGTAGAAAAGCCTGATACCGGCGCCGCTTGAAAGGTGGCGTTTATGCGCCATCCACCTGACCACCTGACCCCAGAACCTATAGTGATGCTTGTCTTCCACGCCCTTCCTCCACCGCCAGGCGCTGTCAGTGCCCATAAACAGAACATTACCGTTGCCGAACCCGCGGCTTACGAGTAGCGGCATCCGCCCCCGATCTGTCCGGCGGGAGGAATGAACCGCCATCACTGTGCTGCCCGGCCTCGCCTTCAGGACCGCCGCGTGCCAGTAGAAACCGGGAAGACTTTTCCACAGATAACGGTTTCTCGCCGGTTTGGACGCGAGCATGGTCAGAAAATGCTCTTTGCCTTTCTCGGTCAGATCAAGCTTGCTTTCTACCGCCGCCCCCAGGCCTCCAGGATGCCGCGGGTCCGGTTCGACCGGAAGCATATCGAACAAGGGTGTTCCTGAAAAACGCATCTGCCCTCCCCTCGGGCCCGGAAGAAACACAAGCCCGCTTCCCTGCTGCTGCACCAGTCCTTTGATAGCTTCCGCGGCTTCCGGCGGAAGTTCACCACCGCCTATACCCACGTCGCCCAGGAAAACAACATCGTAAACTGAAATTTTTTCCCTGGCGGAAGGAAAAGTCTTCAGGTAGTTCCTGCCGCCGCCCATGCCGATCGAAGGATGGTACAGCAGGGTATCGACATCCACACCTGGATCCCTGTACAGGGCATTCCGCAAATACCTGTATTCCCAGCGGGGATAAGAATCTACAACGAGAACCCTGAGTTTTTCCTCGCGGACTTCTATAGTGAAATCCCGCGAATTGTTGTCCTTTACAAGTTCCCCATCCTCGACGGGAATAGTCATCGAAAGCTCGTATTTCCCTTCCCGGGAAGGCTGCCAGATCAATGACCCCCTTACCAGGCGCCCCGGAGGGATCAGAATATCCATCGCCGCTTGCATCTCGCCCGGCGAAAGCAGTTCTATCCTGGTACTGACTTCATTCTTCATTCTGCTCTGTACCTGGAAGGGTATGGCTATTTTCTCTCTGACCAGGCAAAACGCGGGAGCTTTGGGCTGCATGAGTTCGATATCCTCGAGATAAGTCTCCGATCCGCTCACGACCGAATAGACCGGAACCCCCTTGGCCCGCAGCACGGAAGCCGGACCAACCGGCGAACCACCTGTATTCCAGTCGCCGTCGCTGAAAAGTATCACGGCCCGCAACGCATCGCTTTCGGAGACAGTCTCCGCAAGCGCGCCGGCAAGATCCGTGCCGGCTTTCTTCTCGCCGGTGACAGAATCGATTTTCTTTATCGAGATTTCAAATCTGTCTTCGAGACTGTGATAGAAAGGTTCAGAGATTTTTTCTGACACCCACTCCTTCCGTGTCAAGGCATCCTCTGAACCGGAGTCCCGGACATCTCTTGTGCTCATACTCCCGGTATCGTCGACAAGTACAACAAGCTCGGGTTTCTCCTCGCGGCGTATGTCCAGTACCCGTTCAGGACGGAAAAGCGAGGCGGCCACCAGCAGAACAGCCAGAATTCTCAGTGTTTCAAGTATTCCCACCGAAAACCTTTTCTGCGAATTCCGCAGCCACAGCCCTGCGCTTAGCCATACCGTGAGAAGCACGGCCGCGGAAGAGGCGGTGAGCGCGGTCCATGAAAATGAAAAGCTCCAGTACTCCATCAGCCGCCCTCCCTTTTGCCTGCCCTGAAGGGCGAGCACAGCAAGGCTTCACAAAGCAGAAATACCAGCATTGCAAGATAAAACATAGTCCATATCTCCGACTGCGCTCTTTCGTCATCGCCGGAGTGATCGCCAAAGCTCCGTATCTTGATCTCAGGCATAAGCGAATCAAGTTCCCCGTCGGAGAGAGTGCCTGGCACATCCTCTTCGGGGGGGGCGTTTACCGCCAGGAGCCTGTCTCCGTCACTGTAGATTCCGGCAAATGCGCGGGGTTCGTTCCTCGTGCCTTCGAGCATATCCGTTGTTTCCGGAACCATTGCGGTCACGGGAGAGCCGCAGAAGGTGTTGACCGCCTTGCCCAGGCGGCGTGCTCCTTCCCTGTTCATCCTGAAAAGCATCGGCACGAGCACCGGCCCGATGGCAAGATCCGACCATTCCGGATCGGGGAGCGTCCCTAACATATAGACGGTTCCACCGCCGATCTTGGCCGCGGACAAAAGCGTTTTTCCGTCAGCTAGAGTTATAACCGGAACTGCATCTGTACATATCGGCTGTCTGTATTTCCGCACATTCAAGGAGTCCACCGACATCGGATCTCCTGAAGCGCTGTCCGCTAAAGGACCGCTTTTTCTGTCCCAACTGCCCGGAGCGAATGCTTTGCCTTCGCCCGAAACCTCTATTTCGCCAAAACCGCAACCCGTTACAAATGTCTCGGCGCCCTCCCCCCGGCCCGGAAGCAGAAGCACAACCCCGCCTTCACGGATGTATTCTTCAACTATACGTCGCGTCTCAGGGTCTGCCGAAACATCCTGATGAACCAGCAAAGTTAACTTTGACATATCGACTCCCGCAATCCCGGAGAAATCCGCGATTTCCGCATTGATCCCGATATTCGCGACGGGCGCGGACGCGACCCGGATAATTTCCGCCACGGACGAATCCTCGCAGGATATCAATGTCAGGCACGATACCGGCTTCCCAGCCGCGTAGTAGACTCGGTTGTCGTTCACGTTTCCATCAGGGCTTATCTCCGAATATCCCCACCAGAGACGTTCGGGCGTCGAAAACACTATCCTCTCAGTGACGCGCAGCCTGTCGCTTTCCATTCTCAATCGGCTCTGCCTGCTCGTCTCCCCGTCGAAATGCGCAATCTGCACCATCTCCTTTTCCGGCGCCGAACCTCTTATCTCGAAAACGGCGTCCATCGCGCCGCCTGGAATCTCAACAAGTCTTTCCAGGGAAAGACCGAGATTGGGCGAGAAATCCCCGCGCATATCCATGAAACGGAAACGAAGGGACTGAGTAATCGACAGGAAACGCTCCTGCAAGCGTGCCCATTCCGGAGACGATATTTTCATATTGCTGTGCTGCAGATCGGAAGCGAACCAGATCTCGGTCGATCCCGGACTGTTTTCAAGAATGTAGTCGAGCGCCGAAGCGAACATCGCGGGCATATCGCACGAAGACTGGCTCTGCAGGCAGTTTTCCATTTCCTGAAAACTGCTGATATCCGCTATTTCAACTGGTTTCATATTAACGTTTTCGATAAGTACAAACCTGCTTCTCGAGCCGAAGACCTCGGCCGCAGATATATACTGCCTGACAGCGCTCTCGAGTTTCGTGCGGTCGTCCCGGAATTTCTCTCCCATACTCACCGACCTGTCCAGAAGCAATATTACAGTGTCAGGAGGGCCCGAAAGCGTCCAGCCGATCCAGCCCCCGGCAACCGGACGGCTCACCGCCAATACAAGAGCCGCCACAGCCAGTATCCGCGCGAGCAGAATCAGGTAGTGACGGATTCTGGCCATGCTGGTACTGCTCCTGTTCGCCCGCAAAAGAAAATACATCGCGCCCCAGTCGACAGAGCGGTACCTCATCCTGTTGAGCAGATGGATCACAAGTGGAGCCAGCGCCAGAGGTAGAGCCCATAGTATCCATGGCTGAATAAATGTCATCTCAACTGCCCCTCCCCAACCCCGATCTCGGATTTCCGCGCATAGTCCCCGGCCTTTGCCTGTCAAGCAGGAACTCCGTAAGCGCCTTGTCGTACGGCTCGGAAACCAGTGTCCTTCGGTAGTCCACTTTGAACTCTGTGCATCCTTCCCTGATCTCAGCAAGATATGACTCAAGTTCCCTCCGGTACGCCGCCTTTATTACTCCAGGCTCCGTGACTACCGAGAATGGAGACTCCAGGTCCTGAAACCTTATCGAACGGTCGAAATCAAACTCAAGTTCGTCGGGGTCGAGCATGTGAAATATCGCCAGATCGTGCTTCCTGAACCGCATGTGCTGAAAGCAGTCCAGCAGTTCAGAGGGATCCATGAAAAAATCCGAAAAGACAAGCACCATGGCGCGACGCCTGATCTTTTCCGCCAGCGCGTGCAGTACCCCCACGATATCCGTTCCGCCGTCAGGCGCCGTATCCTGAAGAGTCTGCAGAATGTAGCCTAGATGACGGGGACTTGTACGCGCGGGGATGTCCCTTGTCGTGCGGTCGCTGAAACACTGAAGCCCCACGGCGTCTCCCTGCTGTATCAAGAGCTGGGCAAGCGTCGCGGCCATCCGTCTCGCGTAATCAAACTTGCTCCCGCGGCCACCGTCATAGTTCATCGAGCCGCTGGCGTCGAGAACAAGATGGCAACGCAAATTGGTGTCAGCTTCGAACTCCTTTACATAGAAACGGTCACTCTTGGCATATACTCTCCAGTCAACGTCCTTGATTCCGTCACCCGGAACGTACTTCCTGTATTCGGCAAACTCAACGCTGGATCCCCGGTGGGGACTCTTGTGCATTCCGGAAAAACTGCCTTCGACCAGTCCTCTGGGCTTTATGTCAAGGCGGGAAAGGCGTGCAAGGACATCGGGGTCGATTAGAGTAGACTTTAAGTTTGCATCTTCCGTCATGGCCTGGCCTGGTCCATTCATTTAACCCGTGTATTTCACAAAGCCAGTGCGGTCCTGAGCACGGCTTTGCCCTCCGGGTGAAAAATTCTCTGTTACTTTAAATTACATTTTGTAATTTTTAAAAATTCATATAACCTGTTAACAAATAGGATATTAACCCTAAAATATTGATTTTTCATGAAATAACGGGGTTAATGCGGTTCGAGGTCATTCACCGGGCACAAGTTCCATTTCAGAACAGAGCCGTTCAACAATATCTCCGCTGTTGACACCCTCGGTCTCCGCATGGAATGTGAGAAGTATTCTGTGTGTAAGGACTTCCTTTGCAATAGCGTTCACATCCTCCTGCCGAACAAGATAACTGCCTTTTATCACAGCTCTCGCCTTGGCCCCGAGTATCAGATACTGCACGGCCCTGGGACCCGCTCCCCACGTTACGAGGTTCCTGATCCATTCGGGCGACTCCTCGAGGTCGGGGCGGGTGCTTCTGGCAAGTTTGACCACGTATTCGTAGATATGGTCGGGCACGGGAACCCTTCTGACGAGTTCCTGGAAGCGGATGATCTGCTTCCCGTCGATTATCGGCTTGAGATCTTCACTGCTGCCGCCAGTCGTGCTACGCGCGATCGCGTCCTCCTCCTCGCGGCTGGGATAGTCAACCTTTATGAAAAACATGAAACGGTCGAGCTGCGCTTCGGG
>CAZGYO010000187.1:0-5618 GCA_964530455.1 uncultured Victivallales bacterium | reverse complement strand
GGAGGAGCGCCCAGGCATATAGCCGAATACGTCTTGTGAATTTCTCGCCGTGAAAACTGGCGGAGCAGCTTTCTTTCGGATCTGGAATTTAGCGCAACCAGAAGGCATCCGGAACTGTCTTTGTCGAGCCTGTGAACGATGCCGGGCCTGGTTCTGTTCCTTCTCAGCTCCACAAGTCCGGGATATCTGAACAATAGAGCGTTGACAATTGTGCCGGTGCTGTGGCTTTTCCCCGGATGCACGACCATTCCAGGTTCTTTGTCGATCACAATGATATCCCCGTCTTCGTACAGAATTTGAAGAGGGATTTCTTCGGGTTTCGGCAAAAGCTCTTTCTCTTCGGGGAAATCGACACTTACCGTCATTCCTGCGGCAGGCTTCCGGCCGGGAGAAAGGCATACTTCATTGCCGCAGCAAACTCTTCCAGCCCGAATATATGCCTGAAGTTTGGAGCGGCTCAATTCTGTAAAATGATAGGCAAGAACAATGTCTAGCCTCTCGTCTCCGGCTCCGACCTCGAATTCCTCACGCCTGCTGCTTTTCTTTTCCATCGCCGGAATCCCGCTTGCTGAAGTATATGAAAAGTCCTGTTCCGAGAGCAATCGCAAACAGCGATATTACCTGCGCGGGAGTGAAAGGCCCGATATAATCCCTGTGATCCCCTCTGAGAAATTCAAGAAAAAAGCGTATAACCCCATACGATATCATATAAAGCGAGGCCGTTTTTCCGGATTTCATGCGCCTGATTAAGATATGCAGAATTATCGCCAGAAGAAGATTGCATCCGGACTCGTACAACTGCACGGGGTGAATTCTCATTCCGGGATAGAACTCGCAGGGCGCCGATCCCCGCGGATATACTACCCCGGGCAGATCCCCGCACGGCCTCCCGAAGCAGCAGCCGTTGATGAAACAACCGACCCTGCCGAAGGCGTGCCCGAGAGCCAGAGCAGGCGCAATAGCGTCGAGTACCGAGGGAAATGACTTCTTCCGTCTTCTACAGAAGATGTATGTCGATATAAGCGCGGCTATCAATCCGCCGTAAAAGACTATGCCCCCTTTGTCTATTCTGATTATCTCCAGTGGTCTTGCCGCAAACTGCTCGTGAAACTGTATCACGTAGAAAAGCCTGGCCCCGATTATTGCCGGTATAAGAATCCAGTATCCCAGGTCGTACACATCATCCGATTCAAGTTCCGCATGCCCGCGGTTCCGCATCAGCATATACATCGCGGCGAGAAAACCGACTGCGGCGAAGATCCCGTACCAGGTGAGTGTGAAAGGCCCTATTTCGAGAAAAATTGGATTCATTTTTTGATTATCCAGTTAAAGGCGGGAGTTCCTCTGCCGAAAAGACATACGGTTGTGACTATCGTTCCGGCTATGAGCACTCCGATCACGCTGGCGATTGCAAACCTCTTCCTCTCCATTCCAAGAAGATAAGCGCCGACGCCGCCGGTATAGACCCCGCTGCCGGGCAAAGGAATGCCTATGAAAAAGGCCACGCCAAGCATCCCGTACTTCTCGACATAGGGGTGAATCCTTCTCTGGGCACGGTGCAGCCAGGGTTCAGCCTTCCTGGCAAACCACGGAAATTTTTCCAGAACGTACATCACAGGATCCATCATAAGAAATACCCCCCAGCCCAGCAATATGTTCGTGGCGACGCAGATCAGAACGACAAGCGGCCAGCTTAACTCGTCAGGCACTCCCCAGTTCTTGTTACCCAGTATGCCGTACGGGATCGAGGCCCTTAACTCCAGTGCCGGAATCAGCGTGATCAGAACCAGAATAGCGGCTATTTTCAGAAAATCCATGTAGTTGTTGCCCGGTGTGAACACCGGCCTCCTTTACTGCGAACCCCGGAACAGGTAGAACCAATCTTCAACAATCCCGGAAATTAGCGACTCTATTAATGCGAACTTAGCAAAATTTGGTGGAAATTCAAGAAAGCACATCTATTATTTAGCCGTTCGCAAACTTGGCCCGGTTGTTTCAGGAAGCCAGTGCGGTGCGGATGCGAAGCAACCGTGACAGAATCTTATACCCCGTGGTGTAATGGTAGCACAAGTGGTTTTGGTCCACTTAGTCGAGGTTCAAATCCTCGCGGGGTAGCCAATCTGCAGACTCAAATTTTCACGCGGTGGTGAGTTTTCGGCGCCATATCCGCTTCGTTGCCCGCGACTTGCGGTGGGCGCCACAGCTTCGTCTTGCCGCCTGGCCCGGCTGTTTCACGAAGCCGGATGCCGCAATGGCTTCGCTCTCTGGGTGAAACAAGCGGTCTGGCGGCTACAGCGCCGGAAACTCATGAAAAATCCGGGCTAACGACACCGTTTTTACCGTTTTGTGAGGACGAATGCCTAAAAAGAATAAAGATTTGAAGTCAGGTGACTTTCAGTTATTCCGTTTTTCTCTGTATGGATTTCTCAAGAACCAGAAATACTACGAGCCATTTCTTATTCTGGCGTTTTTGGAGAAGGGTTTTTCGTTTACGGCGATAGGAGCGCTGATTTCGTTTCGTTCTGTGAGCATCAATTTGCTTGAGATCCCGAGTGGAGCGCTTGCGGATTCCTGGGGGCGTAGAAGGTGCATGATCTTGTCGATGCTGGCGTACATCACTTCGTTTGTCATATTTGCCTTAGCCGGAGACTACTGGTTGTTTTATCCTGCGATGTTAGCATTTTCAACCGGGGAGGCGTTCCGGACCGGCACGCACAAGGCGATGATATTCACCTGGCTGAAAAAACAAGGGCGTGAAAATAACAGGACCGAGGTATACGGTTTTACCCGTTCGTGGAGCAATATAGGGTCGGCGGCAAGCGTACTGCTTGCTGCGGCGCTGGTAGCGGTTACGGACAGCTACGAGTGGGTTTTCTGGGTATCGACGGTTCCGTATGTATTGAACGTCGTCAATTTTTCTTTTTATCCTTCCTGGCTGGACCGGGAAGGTGGAAAGAGCAGGGATATTGCGGAGGTCTTCGGAACTCTTCGCCGCGGGGTATCGCAGTGTTTTGTAAAAAGAGGCCTTGCAAAATTGATAGTCGAGAACCTGTCTTTCGAGGGATATTATTCAGCGGCCAAGGACTATCTGCAGCCGTTGCTGAAGGCTGCGGCGGTCTCGGCTCCGGTTCTTTTGTCGCTTTCCTCGGACAACCGAACGCGGACGGCGATACTTGTTGGCATTACGTATGCCGTGCTGTACCTGCTCAGCAGTTTTGCTTCCAGGAAAAGCCATGGATTCGCGAAATTAGCGAGGAGCGAGTTCAGGCTTTCGACATGGATTCTGTTTCTGGCTTTCTTCATGTATGGAATTTCTCTTGTTGGCATAATCTCTGGGCTGGAGTTGCTTCCGATAGCGAGTTTTGTCGTTCTTGCGACCAGTCTTAACATATGGAAACCGGTTTTCACGAGCAGGTTTTACGACTACACGGACGAGGGTTCCGGTGCGACGACACTGTCAGTGGCAAACCAGAGCAAGACTCTTTCGATCGCGATTATCGCGCCGATTCTGGGTTTTCTGGTCGACAGAGCTTCGCTGTTCCATTCTCCGCTTATGCGCCTCTGGCCCGTTGCTTTGCTGGGAATTGTATTTTCAGTGTCAGGTCTTGCAGTGCATCTGCTGGCATCGATGGGAAAACAGGAGCAGGGCGGGTGATGCGGCCTGATTTTCAGGATCTCCGGGGCGCGCCGGTCGGGCAAGGCTCATTCGGAGCTTGAGTCGCGTTTTTTTTAATGGATAAGCATTTTTTGTCCATTGGTATTCCGATGACCCGGTGTTAATTTTAATCGAAGGAGCCAATTTTAAAACTCTCCGTGGCCGCCTGCCGCGCCTGCGCTACCAACGCGATTTACGCGGAGTTTTGAAACTGGCTCCAAATTCAATATATTTATGTGACAACCCGAAAACCTCAGAGAGTTTGGTATGATTGATGACCGACTTCATCCTGTTGTCAGGCAGGCGGTGGAATTTACGGAGACGTACAGGAAGCACAAGGATTCCCATCCTGCCGTCCGCGAAGTTGAATGCCTCAAGACGCAGTTTCCCGGCTTGATGGGGCGTATTGGTCCTGAAGACATGTATGCGGGAGCCCAAGCGGAGGACCGCATAACGTATGTGGGCGCGATGTGGTTTGCCATGATGCCCGATGGCAGGGGGCCGGGCAAGCAGGGCGGATATTGCTTTGATTTCGACGCGATCGAGAGGTACGGCAAAAATCACCGGGATAGTGCGACTGTCAAAGAGCTTGCGGAATTCTGGCGTCGTGAATGCACCTGTGCAAAGATCGACAGTCTTTTGGAGGATGTTGACAGGAAATATAATTTAAGGGACGGCATGCTTAACGGTGGCGGGAGCGGTTTTTTATTTGCCCCCGACCTTTATCCTTTTATGAAAAAGGGTATTCCCGGACTTCTTTCAGATGTTCGGGAAAGGCTGAATCTGGTTGAGAAGGAGGGCGGAGACAGAGAGTTTCTGCTGGGGTTGGAGACATGCCTGGGAATTTTTGCCGACGTCTGTATGCACTACGGGAAACAGGCAAGGCAAATGGCGCAGGGAAGCGGCAGTAAGGAAGACAAGCGGCGCCTGTCGGATATCGCTGAGAGTATGTCCAGGCTTGTCGATTCCCCGCCGCGGACCTTGCGCGACGCGATACAGCTTATGTGGCTTTACAATCTTCTTACGGGTGGCAAGCACATAGAGGGCTGGCGTATAGACGAGGCTTTCGGTGATTTTTATGCCGGGGACATCGATGAGGGACGTATTACAGAGGATGAGGCCCTGGAGCTTATTGAGGGTTTATGGCGGATGTTCATAAATTACGGGGACCACGCGGTTTGTCGCGTGCTGGTGGGGGGGCAAGGGCGCAGGAACGAGCCTGACGCGGACAGGTTTGCGCTGGCGGCGATGGAGGTGACACGTCGATGCAGGCAGGTGATACCGCAGCTTACGTTGCGTTTTTATGACGGGCAGGATCCGGCCCTGATGGACAAGGCTCTGGACGTGATAGGGGAGGGGTGCATTTTTCCGATGCTGTATAACGACGACAGAATAATTCCAGGTGCGGCAGAGATCCTCGGTATTTCGGAGTCGGAAGCTATGAGCTACTATCCACTTGGTTGCGGAGAATATATGCTTGCCGGCGCAAGTCCAAGTCTGCTGAACTATGTTTTGAGCCTGCCGCGATGTCTTGATGCCGCGCTTAGGAACGGGAAGAACGAAAAAGGCCGCCAGATAGGCATTGCCTGTGATGAGAGTAACGCCGTCCGCAGTTTCGACCGGCTTTACGATGCATTCATGAGGCAGGTGGAGTTCTCGTTCTCGATTATCGCCCGCAGTCATGCGAGGAACCGGAGGCTTATGCGTAAAGAATGTTCGTTTCTTTTAGGAAGTCTTCTGGCCGAAGACTGTATAGGGCGCGGCCACTCAGTTTTTGACGGCGGAATACGCTATGTCGGAGCCTGCGTGATGGGGCACGGGTTTACGAATGCCGCCGATGCTCTCTGCGCGATCAGGAAACTTGTTTTCGAGGATGGTGAGATATCAATGGAAGAGCTGGTGATGGCTCTGGACCGTGATTTTGCCGGATCGGAGGATATCCGCAGGAAACTCCTGGCATGTC
>CAZGYO010000186.1:0-5624 GCA_964530455.1 uncultured Victivallales bacterium | reverse complement strand
ATTGGACTTATATTCCTTCCACAATTCAAGAGCCAATTTTAAAACTCAAAAAACGATATTAAAAATCAATTATAAGAGATTGCTTACGGTTAACAGAAACAACAAACATGTTAATAATTAGATGGTTAACCCAACCCGACCACTATATTGGAAATCGTGATAAATGAAGCTAAAAAAATGGTAGCGGGGGCAGGAATCGAACCTGCGACCTTCAGGTTATGAGCCTGACGAGCTACCTCTGCTCCACCCCGCAGTATGTGAAATAAGCGTTAAACTAGCAGGTGCGGCGAATCTTGCAAGTTGTCTTTCGGAAAATTATTGTAAAACTGGATCGAAAGAAAATAAATGGCCTGCAATTCGCGCCCCCGGAACTTGAATCCGCTATCGCCATGTGGTATTTTGGGCAAAGTTATCAGTCAAAGCCCATGAAAAAATCAAAACCAGACCGAACAGCACGCCCGGCGTCGAAAGCCGTCAGGCGCATTGGTTGCTTTGTCATTCCCGCTCTGCTCAGTCTTCTGACGGCATGCGAAAAACCGACCGCGGAGAAACAGCAGGCGCTAAGGGAAGCCGAAGTCGCATTGCCCGCGGCGCCGGATAACGAGCACGTACAGGAAGCGCCGCGCGGACCCGGTTTCGACATCTCCGGGGAATGGTACGCCATGACCGACTCCGGCTATCAGCGCGGAATTGTATTCGAACAGAACGGTTTTGAGGTCACAGGAGAACTCGATGACGGCATTCTCCACGGGACGATCGAAGGCACAGATATCCGCCTGGAAATGGAAGGGTCCGACCTTGACGCCGTATGCAGCTATAAGGATGGTCAACTCATCGGCACCTACAGTTGCCCGGACGAGGGGATTAGCGACGAAGGCTGGTCGGCGGAGCGCGAGACCGGAAAACCCGATGAACAAAGCCGGTAAACAGTAGCATACACCAGTTCCGGCCTGAACATGAACTCGATGCCCCTTGCAGGCTGTCGGACTTTGTCCGACTGAACGCCTGCTAGTATTTGCTCGGGTCAGTACTGGACAGTCTTCGAGTGTCTCAGCCCCGACCCCGACGTGGTTCACTGAATATGTACCGTATTGCGATGTTGCCGTCAGATATATCTGTGGAAGAGACCAGCATCCGGATCATGACACAATCTGCACGTTCAGGCGTAAAAATGGAGAGTCACAGGTGAACACACAGGTGAACAGAATGACCCCGAAAAACAAAGTCGAGGATGCCGCATACTTCAATCCGGATCTTCCCGTACCGGAACGAGTGGAAGAGCTGATGCGACACATGAGCCTCGAAGAAAAAATCCGTGAACTGAGCGCGGACGAAGCTGCCAACGACCGTCTCGGAATCCCTCTGATGCAGCACGGAGAGATACTTCACGGAGTTGTGATGAACAGCAGATGGGCAAAGGAGCAGGGAGTCCATGAGGACGCGAAACCTACCATATTCCCTGTCCCCCCTGCCATGGGATGCACATTCGACCCGGAACTCGTCGAACGCGTCGGAAACGCCGTGGCACGTGAGGCCCGGGCTCTGGGGCGACACCACTGCTATTCGCCGAACCTGGACATCGCCTGCGATGCAAGGTTCGGCCGCGTCGAGGAGAATTTCGGAGAGGATCCATATCTGGTGTCAAGGATGGGCGTCGCGATAATAAACGGATTCCAGGGAACCGGAAAATCAAGATTCGATTCCAGGCATGTACTGGCCACCGCAAAACATTTTGCCGGATACGGCGTTGTCCGCGGAGGAATAAACGGGGGCGCCGTAGAACACGGCGAAAGGGCTCTCCGGGAACTTCACCTCCCTCCATTCGAAGCCGCGGTGAAAGAAGCCGGGGTATCATGCATCATGCCTTCTCACCACTCCCAGGAAGGAGTCCCTTGCCATGCTCATATACGCCTGCTCAGGGATATTCTGCGCAGGGAATGGGGATTCACGGGCTTTGTTGTCAGCGACAATATCGACGTCTTCCGCCTCTACTCAATGCACCATGTCGCCCGCGATGAAAAAGAAGCTGCGCTGAAAGGGCTGGAGGCAGGTGTCGACCTGGAACTCATATTGGGCAGGAACCCCGAATTCACATGCTACAGGCATCTTGCGGAACTCCTTGAGAAGGGACTGGTCGACCAGGAGGCAATAGACCGTTCACTGCGCCGCGTGCTCGAAGCGAAATTTAAACTCGGTCTTTTTGAAGGCGACAACAGGGAGAATCCGCTCGAGATATGCGGATGCCAAGAACACCGGGCGCTGGCTAGAGAAACCGCTGAAAAAGGCATTGTTCTGCTGAAAAACAAAGATATTCTGCCTCTGGCTGAAAACTCTCCACCCTCGAACATCGCGCTTATCGGCCCGCATTCCGACAACTGCGAATACGGCGGCTATGTCGGCGATATCGCCGCCGAGGGAGTCTCCACTTATTCAGCGCTTTCAAATCTGCTTGACGGCAGGAGCGAACTTGTAATGGAACCCGGCTGCGCGTTTGGAAGCGGCGAGGACGACGATCCCGAGCCGGAAACGGGCATTCAACGGGCCCTCCTGGCCGCGAAAAACGCGGATATCGCGATCGCGGCGCTCGGCGGAACGCGCGGGACCTGCGGTGAAGGCACGGACAATGCCGATATACGCCTTCCCGGCCGACAGGAAAAACTGCTCCGCGAAATACTTCAAACCGGCACACCGACCATTCTGCTGATTATCGGCGGCCGCCCATACGCGCTTGCTCCGGAAATAATTGAGGGCTGCGCGGCGATACTCATGTCATGGTACGGCGGATGTGAAGCCGGGAACGCAATCGCCGACGTGCTTTTCGGGCGCGTAAATCCCGGCGGCAAACTTCCAATATCTTTTCCCGCGAGCATGGGACACACCGAATGCTCCTATCTGCAACGCCCGCCTTTCAACGGATCCGGCATGGGCGAATACCGTCAGCACAAGAACGAAGCCGCTTTTCCGTTCGGGCACGGACTCAGCTACACGAGTTTCGAGATAGAAGCTCTGCGGCTTTCATCAAATGCAATAGGGCCGAAAGGGAGTCTCGAAGTCCGAAGCTCCGTCACAAACACCGGCGACCGCGCCGGCGACGAGGTCTTGCAATGCTATGTGACCGACGAGGTCTCCTGCGTTGTCCGTTTCCAGAAGGAACTGCGGGGATTCAAGAGGATCTCGCTGGCTCCCGGACAAAAAAAAGAAGTCTCTTTTGTCCTTGGCCCGAATGATTTCTCTTTGTGGAACGCCAACTGCGAACGCGTGGTTGAACCCGGATGGTTCACCGTAAGCGTCTCAAACTCTTCGCGCCTCCCCGGACAAAGCGCCCGGTTCCAGATATGCGCGGAAAAAGGCCTAATGCCGGATTCGTGACCCATCCCGAAAGTGCTAATCACCCGCGAACAGGACATGGACGCGCCCTGATCATAAAACTGGCTCTGGAGTTCTCTATGAAAAAAAAATCGAAAATTATTCTAGCAGGCACCGGCGCCATTGCCGTGTGCGCTTCCGCGAACGTCTCTGCTGCCAGCGGAAAAATACATGAAAAACCAAATATCCTGCTGATACTCGCAGACGACATGGGCTGGTCCGATATGGGCTGTTACGGCGGCGAAATACAAACGCCCAATCTCGACAGCATTGCAAAACGCGGAGTGCGTTTCACCCAGATGCACAACACTGCTAAATGCTTCCCGTCACGCGCATGCCTTCTGACCGGCCTTTACGCTCAGCAATGCGGCATGTCCCGGGGAGCCGGGACTCTTTCCTTAAACTCCGCGACCTTCGGCGAAGTCTTCACCCCTGCAGGATACCGTACTGTCGCCGTCGGCAAACATCACGGAAAAGACAACCTCCACGATAGGGGCTTCGACCATTACTGGGGTCTGCGCGATGGCGCGGCGAACTATTTCAATCCCGGATACCGCCGTGAAGGCGAAAAGAAACCCGCTCAGAAAAAATACGGCGGCAGGACCTTCTGTTTCGACGAGGCTGTATTGAGACCATTCACTCCGGGCAACAAAAATTTCTACAGCACCGACGCATATACCCGCTGGGCGCTGGATTTCCTTGACAGATACAGGAACGAAGACAAACCCTTCTTTCTCTACCTGTCATATCAGGCTCCGCACGACCCTCTGCAGGCCCATCAAGAAGATATCAGCAAATACAGGGGCAAATACATGAACGGCTACGCCCCTGTCCGGCGCAAAAGATATGCGCGGCAGAAGGAAATGGGGCTTATAGACGATTCTTTTCCGCTCTCGGAAGCCACTCACAGGGAATGGGACTCCCTTACTCAGGAAGAAAAAGAAGACCAGGATCTTAGAATGGCGGTATATGCAGCTATGATAGAATGCATGGATCGGAATATCGGAGAGGTCCTGGAAAAAATCAGGTCCATGGGCGAAGAGGAAAACACCATAGTAATCTTCGCATCCGACAACGGCTGCAGCCCCGTACTGGTAGAGAAAGGAGACGGCGAAATCGGAACAATGTCGAGATGGTCGTCTCTGGGCCCCGACTGGGCCAACGTAAGCAACACTCCTTTCAGATACTACAAGAACTGGAGCCATGAAGGAGGAACGTGTACCCCGTTCATTATCTCCTGGCCCTCCAGGATCACCGAAACAGGAGGCATAAACCATTTCCCGTGCCATTTCATTGATGTAATGCCCACACTTGTCGCCGCCGCAAAAATAAAATACCCGGCAACGCTCGGAACAAGGCAGATAACACCGATGCCGGGCGTTAATCTTATGCCCGTAATCGAAAATAAAAAAAAGCTGCGCGACACAACCATTTTCTGGCAGTGGGCGCAGGGCAAAGCCGTCAGAAAAGACAACTGGAAACTCGTCTCCGACAGGAAAAAGCCATGGTCCCTTTACAACATGTCCGTCGACAAAACCGAAACAAAAGACCTCGCCAGGGAAAACCCCGAACTCGTACGGAACATGGAAAAACTATACATCAACTGGTATGAATCTAAATGAAGCAGTTAAATTGAAAAAATGGATTAACCTATTTATGATCATGACTGTGCAACTAATCACGCCGGCAAGTTTTTGTGGAAATTTTTTGCAATTTAACCGGTATATTTCACAAAGCCAAGGCGGTTCTGAGCACGGCTTTGCCGTGCGGGTGAAAAATCTTCTATTTTTTCCACTCGGCGCCGGAAGCGTCGGAGGGCATTCTCCAGTCTCCCCGTGGAGAGAGGCATATACTGCCGACTTTCGGTCCATCCGGGAGGCAGCTTCTTTTGAACTGCTGTGAAAAGAAACGCTCGGTAAACGTGCTAAGAGCGCGTTCGATCTCCTCTTTTGCAAAAATCCCGTCGAAAGCCTTTTCCGCCATATAGAGTATCTTTCCGGGTTCGGCGCCGTATTTCACCGTATGGTAGAGGAAAAAATCATGCATATCGTATGCGCCTAGGATATCCTCGGTGCGGTGATGTATATCGTCACTTTTGCCCTTGTTCGGGAGCAGTTCCGGGGAAACAGGAGTATCGCTTATGTCGTAGAGGAGTTTTTCAAGTTCTGAATCCGAATGGTCGGCGATCCATTTTATGAGGTAACGGATAAGGGTTTTCGGAACCCCGCAGTTCACCGTGTAAATAGACATATGGTCGC